>NZ_NDIM01000018.1:0-3702 GCF_002241375.1 Vibrio sp. V19_P1S1T109
CATTATAAATTGTCCATTGCCGAGCGGCTAGAGAAATTCTATATTTCACCCCGCAACAAGGCCTGAACGGCTTGATTCAGTTATGAATCAATTGGCTTTTGTTGCGATGTTGTGTTTGCAAACTCGTATTTCGAGTGAGGTAGAATTCTACCATCCTGTTTTGTGCAGTTATCCCCTGCACCAAAACATATACTTCCTGTATTTATTGTTTGACCTGTCTGTCAAATTCTTTAGCACCGCCCTTGGGCGGTGTTTTTTTATGTCTGTGATTAAGTCGGAGCCATAAAAAAACCGCTCACGAAAACGTGAGCGGTCGATTCTGTATCGAGATAACGATTAAGGTCGATATACCTTGATGTTGTTAAAGCCTTGCTCTTTCAAATACAAAGCTTGAAGCCGGCTCATCACACCGCGCGCACAATATAAGAGATATGTTTTCGATTGATCCAAATCGCCAAACTGAGTCGATAACTTGTAGAAAGGCAAATGTTTTACTTCCACACCTTCAATCAGCAGTGGCTTGTCATCTTCTTCATCTGGGCTACGAATATCAAGTACCACCGCATCTTTTTCGATAGCGGTCACTTGTTCAACTTCAGGTGCTTGCTCTTGGCTCTCTTTCTCAATATCACGAATATCCATTTGACGAGCGTTGTAAACTACGTGCTCTAGGATTGAGAAATCAAACTTCGCTTCTTCGGCTTCTAATTTCGCTTTCACCGCTTTAACTGTTGGGCTTTTTGAAATAACCCCACAGTATTCTGGCATCGTTTTGGCGAAATCTTCTGTTCCAATCTCGCGCGCCACTTTAATAATCTCTTCTTTGTCCCAGTTGATGAGAGGACGTAAAATTAAAGTATCTGTCACACCATCAATATGACGAAGATTAGTTAGAGTTTGGCTCGAAACTTGACCCAACGCTTCTCCGGTCACTAAAGCTTCAATATTTAACTTATGAGCTATCATGCCTGCGGCGCGCATAAACATACGTTTTAGCACCACACCCATTTGGCCATCGTCTACTTTTTCTAAGATTTCAGCCACCACAGGCTCGAAATCGACCGAGATAAAACGCACTTTGGCTGAAGAACCGTATTTATTCCACAAATAATGGGCCACTTGCTTTACACCAATTTCATGCGCAGGGCCGCCTAAATTGAAGAAGCAATAATGCACTTTTGAGCCACGTTTGATGTGTAAATAGCTTGATACACCCGAGTCAAAACCACCAGAAATCAAACTCAATAAATCTTCTTGAGTGCCAAGAGGGAAACCACCTAAACCTTTATAACGGGCAATCACTTGATTGAGCAATTCATCGGCTATTTCAATATTGATGGTAACGTCTGGGTTTTTAAGTTGAACTTTTGCACTCTCAACTGCTTGGTTTAAACCACCACCAACATAACGCTCAACATCGATTGAGGTAAAATCATGCTTTCCTCGACGCTTAGCACGCACGACAAAAGTTTTTCCTTCGATGTTATTACGGCTGAGTGCTAACACTTGCTCGTAAATGTCATGCATATCCTTAAACTCAGATTGCTGCACTTCGAGCACTTGCTGGATGCCAGGAGTGTGAGTCAGAATTTCAAGGACTTCTTGATAGTATTGGTCACTTTGCGCAGCCACTTCAATGTGATCGCGACGGTTAAATACCGCGACTGACTCTGTTCTTCGTTTGATGATATTACGAATATTGGACTCTAAAATTTTTGTGAAGCGCTTGCGTACTGAGTCACTTTTAACAAAAATTTCCGGATGGGGCTTAACAATAAATTTCATAGTTCTATTCGCAATCTGATTGGGCAACGTGGTGAATCAATGGGTCGCATTCTACTTGCTACTGATACACCGCTAAGGGCGCAGGATTATACACGAGGTGATAACCATAAAAAAGACGAGCCTTAGCGCTCGTCTATGTGTTTTTACATAATCCAACGTAACTTACTGAACGGATGGAACTTCATCACTGTACAGCGGTTCACCTTGCATGATACTGATTTCTACTCGGCGGTTGCGTGAACGTTCACTTTCCGTATCGTTAGAGCCGACTGGGTCGGTATCGGCCATACCACGCACCCTGAGTCGTTGATGAGAAAACCCACGAACCTTTTCCATCTCTTGCGCAACAGAAACCGCTCGTTGAGCCGAAAGATCCCAGTTTGAGCGATACAATTCAGAATCGACACTTTGATTGTCGGTATGGCCAGAAATACGCACAATGCCCGGCACATCTTTAACCAGATCGGCAATTTGACGAACCAATGGACGAAACTTAGGTTGTAGAAATGCAGAACCTTCGGGAAACGCACCTTTTTCACGAATACGGATCACCAATTGCTGACCTAAGTTTTCAACTTCAATTGCGCCTTGTTCGATTTCTCTTGCTAACGCTTTTTTGATGTCCTGTTCAACAATTTCCATCTCTTGCGACATAGATTCTGCTTGCTGTTGTTGCATTTCCGATTGAGTATTTTGATTATTCTGCGTTGAAGTTTCAGGGGATTGCCCCCCCGTCAATTGACCTTCTTCACGCTGAACACCACCCGCTCGATCTGAATCCCCTTCTTGAAACTCAAGTGTCTGCTGCGTGATATCAATGGTTTGTTGCATGATGACATCAATCGGTGTCGGCTCGGGGCGGCCTGGGCGAAACTCTTGTGCAATGATGCTTGTCCCTTTAGGAATGTCTTTCACTTCCAAACGATTTTGCACACCAAAAGCAAACTTCATCGAGCCCGCTATCTGTTTAAACTTCAGTACGTCCATCTCGGAAAAAGAGAGCAGTAGTACGAAGAAACACATCAACAGCGACATTAAATCGGCAAAGGTTCCCATCCACAACGGCAAGCCGGGAGGTGGGCATTTACAGCCTTCTTCATCATCCATTACAGGCTCCGTTATTCGCTATCAACATCTAAAACACGCTTGCCTTCATTGAGGTAGTTTTTCAGATAACTATCAATGACCCGTGGGTTTTGTCCATCCTGAATAGCCAGAACACCATCCATGATTAAACGGCGGTTAAGCTTTTCTTGATCTCGGCGCAAAGCGAGTTTGTCTGCAATCGGGAAAAAAATCATGTTCGAGAGAACAGCGCCGTACAAGGTAGTTAATAAGGCAACGGCCATGGCAGGACCAATTGATTTAGGGTCATCCATGTTAGACAGCATGGCAACCAAGCCCACCAAAGTACCGATCATGCCCATCGCTGGCGCTACGTCACCAAAAGCACGAAATACGCCAGTTCCCTGTGAATGACGCTCATCAGTCAATACAATGTCTTTTTGCAACGCAGAGCGCACCACGTCAGCATCATGGCCATCCACCAGCAAATCGATCCCCTTTTGCATGAAGCTATTGGTAATTTCCATCTCTTCTAATGCAAGAAAACCACCTTTCCGCGCCGCATCAGCCATTTCTACAATTTTCGCGATCAAATCTTCAGGTTCATCGGATTTGAACATAAATGCCTTACCTGCCACCTTGGCTGCACCGAAGAATTGTCCCATCGTGAACTTCATCAATACAACAAACATTGACCCACCCACTACGATCAAGATGGATGTGACGTCGAAGAACATCATTAGGCTTCCGCCTAAAATCATCGCCATGATAACGAAAGCGAGGCCTCCGATCAGGCCTATCAGCGTTGCTAAATCCACAAAGCACTCCTCATGCTGCTTACCTGCGATAATG
>NZ_NDIM01000040.1:0-3688 GCF_002241375.1 Vibrio sp. V19_P1S1T109
GTATTGGGTTGTTATCCATAGGCTATAACAAAAGAATCACTAAATAATCTAGCTATAATTAAAAAGAGTATTTAGGATTACTTAACAATAACTGCGATATAGAATCTTAATGAACAAATTATTGAACATGGAGGTCTTTGTTGCCATTGTTGAGCAACAAGGGTTGGCGGCCGCCGCAAAAGCCATCAATATGTCCGCCGCTTCAGTCACACTAAAACTGCAAGAGCTTGAACGCCACTATGGCGTGAAATTGCTGCAAAGAACCACACGTAAAATTGCATTGACGGAAGCCGGCGAACGTTTCTATCCATTATGTTTACAAACCTTAGCCAACATCACTGAAGTCGAGTCTTCGCTATTCGCCGAGAAAACACACTTGGAAGGCAATATAAAAATTTCAGCACCCAAAGATCTCGGGCGACAACATTTGCTGCCACTGCTCGACTCCTTCTTAGCAAGACATCCTAAAATTGTGCCTCAGATTACCTTTAGTGACAGTGTGTTAGGGATATATGAAACAAAACTTGATTTGGTATTGCGTTACGGCACACTCAAAGATAGTCAATTGGTTTCCAGAAAATTAGCAACAAGTCGCCGCGTTCTTTGTGCCTCACCCGCATATTTAGCGTGTCATGGTCAACCGACACACCCAGAGGATCTCAAACAGCATGCTTGCTTGGGTATGCTACGCAAAAGTGAATCATTAACGCGTTGGTCTTTTCTTAAAGGAGATGTCGTTCAAGATATTCTGATCAAACCATCACGTTTGTCTAATGATGGCGAAGTGATTCGTCAGTGGGCACTCGAAGGCGCAGGTATTGCACTCAAATCACAACTCGATATTCAACCCGATCTCAATGCTGGGAAACTCGTTCTTCTCTTGGAAGATTATCGGCAAAGTTTTAGTTCACACGATCTGGCCACAGGATCGGACTTGCATCTGCTCTATCCCAATCGTGATCACCAACCGTCACGTATCAAAATATTGATCGAGGAGATTGTGCGCTATTTTGAAAAACGTACGCTTCCTAATGAGCAATAGTAAAAGAGCGCCGATAAAAGCGCTCTTTGTTTATTTTATTTCGACAATTTTCGGCGATTAAATGTCGAAAATTGTATTTTTGCTCTTAGGCGGTTATTTCTTATTCGCGTACTTCATTGAGTCCAACGCGACAGCGAAAATAATAATGCCGCCTTTAATGATGTACTGCCAGTAAGGGCTCACGCCAATGTAGGTCATACCATAGTTGATCACAGTGAAGATAAGCACACCCGTGACCACACCCGCAATGCTTCCGACACCGCCAGCAAATGACACACCACCCACAACACAGGCTGCAATCGCATCCAACTCGTACAGAAAGCCAAGGTTATTGGTCGCACTGCCGATACGGCCAGCTTCCAACATACCGCCAAACGCATAGAACACACCCGATAAAGCATACACTTTCAGTAGCGTCAATGGCACATTAACACCAGAAACTTTTGCGGCTTCTGGGTTACCGCCGACCGCGAAAATGTTCTTACCAAAAACGGTCTTATTCCACAAAATCCATGTAAAGATAATCGCGATAATGGCGTAGAAGGTTATGTACGAAAACCTAAAATCCCCGAATCGAATAAAACCTTGAGTGAATGAAGAGAAACGCTCATCAAAACCTGCAATTGGAGATGCACCCACCGAATCGTAGTAGAGAGAGTTAATCCCGTAGACGATGATCATGGTGCCTAATGTGGCGATAAACGGCGTTACTTTTAAATAAGCAACAATCACACCGTTCACTAAGCCGATGATCGCGCCGATCGCGCACACACAAAGAATCACAGCCACAATCGGCACGTCACCAATGCTGGGGAATACTTTGTTGACGTTATCAATTGATTGCAAAAGTGTTGCCGAAATTACAGCGGCTAAACCCACTTGACGTCCAGCAGAAAGGTCGGTTCCTTGCGTTACAATCAGCCCCGCCACACCCAATGCAATAATAACGCGCACTGAAGATTGCGTTAATATATTACTAAAGTTGCGTAAACTTAAAAATGATGGCTCCTGAATAATAATAATTGCCAGAAGAATAAATAGAACCGCATAGATCGCACCTTCCTTTAGGTGCTTCATTGCAAATGTTTTAACTGAATCCATAATAATTTCCCTAGAGGTAACGAGAGGCCAGCTCTAATATTTCATTCTGTGAAGTGTCTTTAGTATTAACGATTCCCGCAGCTCGGCCATTACTCATCACCAATATTCTATCGGTAATGCCTAACAACTCTGGCATTTCGGAAGAGATAATAATAATCCCTTTATTCTTTTTCGCTAATTCCAATATCAATTGATAAATTTCAAACTTTGCTCCGACATCAATACCCCGAGTCGGCTCGTCAAGCATTAATATTTCTGGCTGAGTTAACAACCAACGGCCAATAATGACTTTCTGCTGATTACCACCAGACAAAGAACCGATTGATGTTTCATGAGAAGGTGTTTTTACACTCATGGAGTCAATTACCCACTGTGTATCACTCCTCATTTTTTTATTACTCAGTAAACCTAATTTGGTTTTGTATTCATCCACATTGGCAACCAAAGAGTTAAAGGTAATATCTAAATTACTGTAAATGCCGGTTGAACGACGCTCTTCTGTCACCAACGCAAAACCACTATTGATCGCTTCATGTGCATCACGGTTTTTCATCTCTCGGCCATGTAACATAATGTGGCCGTTACTACGCTCACGAACCCCAAAAATGGTTTCCACAATATCAGTGCGTCTTGAACCGACGAGCCCAGCCACACCTAAGATTTCACCTTCTCTGAGATCAAACGAAATATCCTGAATAGAGGGTTGGTTCAGTGCTGTTAAATTTTTGATTTCGAGGATAATTTCTTTTGGCACATTGGTCTTTGTGGGAAAGCGCTGTGTTAATTCACGGCCAACCATCATCGAAATGATTTTGTCCATATCGAGCCCTTTCAACGGCCTCGTATCAACCCATTGCCCATCACGCAAGATGGTTATCTCATCACAAATAGTAAATATTTCTTCCATTTTGTGAGAGATGTACACCACGCCACAGCCTTTTTCTTTCAACTTGTTAATGATAGTAAAAAGATGCGATACCTCTTTTTCAGTCAAAGAGGACGTGGGTTCATCCATGATCACAATGCGCGCGTTGTAAGAAAACGCTTTCGCTATTTCGACCATCTGCCTTTGTGATACCGATAATTTAGCCACTTTAATTTTCGGGTCTATATCAATATCGAGTTCATCAAAGATTTCTTTGGTATCGCGATACATTTTATCGTGATCGACAAAGAGTCCTTTCTTTGGGTAACGCCCTAGCCAAATATTATCCATTACAGAACATTGTAATACTTGGTTAAGCTCTTGGTGGACCATGGAAACACCCGCTTCCAAAGCTTGCTTAGACGATTGAAAATTCACATGTTCGCCTAAAAATATAATATCACCTTCGTTTTTATCATAAATTCCAAAAAGGCATTTTAATAGCGTCGACTTACCTGCACCATTCTCTCCCATTAACGCATGAATAGAGTGTGGTCGAACTTTCAAATTAACTTTATCTAATGCCTTAACCCCGGGAAACTCTTTACTCACTCCTGTCATTTCTAACAGAAATTCATGCTCTTGATTTACCATGGCATCACTTATTTATTCTTTGATTA
>NZ_NDIM01000302.1:0-3687 GCF_002241375.1 Vibrio sp. V19_P1S1T109
GATGAGTCCCATTCGACCCAAATAAATAGAAAACTGGATAAGTACTTAATGGTCATTAAGGCAAAAAGCCCAGCAGGTTTTGCTGAAAAATACATAATTGAGAGCATTTGGAATGGTCGCTTTGCACCGGGTTCTATCTTACCTGCAGAGCGCGAACTTTCAGAATTAATTGGTGTAACACGTACAACGCTTCGAGAAGTATTACAACGCTTAGCCCGTGATGGTTGGTTGACTATACAGCATGGTAAGCCAACAAAAGTAAACCAATTTATGGAAACTTCCGGTTTACACATATTAGATACATTAATGACGCTCGATGCTGAAAATGCCACCAGTATTGTGGAAGACTTACTTGCGGCTCGGACAAATATTAGCCCCATATTTATGCGTTATGCATTTAAAGTGAACAAAGAGCCTGCTGAGCGTACTATTACTAATGTTATCGAAAGCTGTGAAGCACTATTAAGTGCTAAATCTTGGGATTCTTTTATGGAGTTATCTCCTTATGCACAGAAAATCCAACAGCATATTAAAGATGATGGTGAAAAAGACGAATATAAACGTCAGCAAATATTGATTGCGAAAACCTTTAACTTTTACGATTACATGTTATTTCAGCGTTTAGCGTTTCACTCAGGAAATCAAATTTATGGTTTGATTTTTAATGGGCTAAAGAAATTATATGACCGAGTCGGCAGCTATTATTTCTCTAATCCAGAAGCACGCGAGTTAGCCTTGCAGTTTTACCGTGAATTATTAGCAGTATGTGAAAGTGGCAATCGTGAGCAGTTGCCGATTGTGATCCGTCATTACGGCATTGACAGCGCTCACATATGGAATCAAATGAAAACAACGTTACCGACAAATTTTACAGAAGATGATCATTAGAAAATTCGTTTTACTGTAAAAAAAGCCCGTATGAAACGGGCTTTTTTGTAGGTTAGATATCTTCGTTACCACCCGCTTCTTTAAACCAAGCGGCTAAATGTAATTTTAAATCTTTCAGTTCATCTGGGCCGATTAAGGCCAACCCTAAATCTTCTGCACGAGTAATGTCATTATGGCGGAGTGGGCGAAAGCTCACGAGCATAGCGCGAGCTTGTAGGCCACCAAGCAAATCACGTAATGATTCTAGCTTATAAAGCGTATCATCGCCGTCATCACGCATACCTTTCGTTTTACATTCAATAATATGCAGTTTGTTATTCACCACTGTAGCGACATCGAGTTCATTTCTGACTTCTCGCTCACCTAATTGACGGTAGACTTGAACATTCAAAGAGCGATCTTGAATGGTAGGCATATCATCTTGGATCTGCCTTATTGTACTGTGCACTAATGTTTCTAACCATTCTCCATTGGAAAATCGGCGCGCATCTTCGTTGGCGAAGGTTAAAATGCCATTTTGATAGGTGGCGATTTGTGCTTCGACCAGATCGGTCAACAGAATATGAAGTTCACGATAGCCTTGTTGTTTTTCTGAAAGTGCAACATCTAGCCGCTGCTCTTTGCGGCACGTCGTCGCTAAATAGTTTAATGTGGCTAAACCAGGACCAAGTTCTAATGCATTACTTGCCCAGCGCTCGCCGAGTTCGTAAAGTTTTTGGTCAAGTTGTGGCGGAATATGATGCTCACTAAATTCACCCCGTGCGCCAAAAATGGTTAAGTAGTCTGAAATGGTAATGTGGTCTTGCACTTGGGTATTATTTTGACCATCGGGATAAAGCCAACACAACTGATCACTGTTCGGTTCGACGACAAAAATAGGCCATTGATAGCTACGGAACACCTCATAAACGGATAATAAACGATGTCTCAAACCACAACTTGCGTTCAGCTTGACTTCGTCGTATCTGGTTTTCAAATCTTCCGCTAAAAACTGAATAGCTTGTTTGATTGCTGAGGTATTGGAACCCGATGGGATTTCAAAAAACTCAGAAGTGATGTCGCGCTGACTCAATACCGAGTGTAAACGTAAATACATTGATTTTTGGTCTTGATCACCGATGAAGACAATGTGCGAACTTACCGTTCGATTATCAAGCAGGGGAGTAACCAAGCGAATAGGGTCTTGGTCGATAATGCCAACATGAACAGCCATAGATCATCCTCATGTTTGGCTTGCAAAGAGTAGGAGGTAGATAATAATGCGCAAGCCGATAGTTATCATATAACGATGTGGCATCAAAAAAACAAGGGCGACTTTAGATTAAAAGCCGCCCTTGAGACATAATTTACATGTAACTTACAAATGGGGTTGAGTTTGTTAACGGTCACTCATAATGTAAAACGATGGACTAATTCATTCTGCTGATTAGCAAGCTGAGTTAGGTTGGCGCTTGCCTGTGCAATTTGAGACATGGCTTGATAGCTACCATCAGCGATTAAATTAATATCCTCGATACTGCGTGCAATGTCACCGGTTGTTTCACTTTGCTCGGCGGCCGCCTGTGTAATATGAGTACTCATCTGACTGATTTCTAGAATTAACGCTTGGATCTCTTCCATTGCGCTATTCGCCGTTGATGCTTGCTCGACAGAAAGTTCCATATCAGTCATGCAGCTTTCAATAACAGTACTGGCAGAAGATGAGCTGGATTGCAAGTTGCTGATCATACTTTCAATTTCCGACGTCGAATCCGTTGTGCGTTTTGCCAAAACACGAACTTCGTCAGCTACGACTGCAAACCCGCGCCCTTGCTCTCCAGCACGAGCAGCTTCGATCGCGGCATTGAGCGCCAATAAGTTAGTTTGTTCTGCAATATTACGAATCACATCCAAGATAGAACCAATTTGGCTGCTCATTTTTTGCAGTTCACCGACAGCATCAACCGATTGATTTAAGCGAGTCTCCAATTGATTAATAGTAGTGATATTGTCACTCATAATTTTACGGCCCGATTCAGAAGCCGATTCAACTTTCTGCACCATCTCTAGCGAACTTTGAGCACTTTGCGCTACTTCTTGTACTGAATGAGCCATTTCTGTCATTGCGGTTGCCACGCTCGCGGTTTGCTCACGTTGGGTGCTGAGTTGTGACTGTGCTTTTGAAGAGGTGGTTTGGTTATGGTTAGCTGTGTTGGTTAAATTTTCAGAAGCATCATTCAACTGCACCAAAATATGGTGCAAATTATCTGCTAGCGAATTGATGTGGCCACTTAAGCGACTAAACTCGTTGTTGTAACGAATTTCAATGCGTTGTGTCATATCCCCTTTTGTCAGCCCTTCTAGCGTTTTGAGTATACGATTTAACGGCTCACGAACACTTTGCGCAATGTGGTAACCAATTCCTGTAGCCACTAGCACAACCGCAATACCAATCACGATCGCTTTAATAACTCCTTGCTTATAGACTTCCCCGGCTTCTCGCAGAGAGGCATTTAAACCGTCGGTCGCAGTATCGTTAAAAGAGTCTAAAATCGTCATTGCTTTATCGACCTCGATAGCCAAATTCGCAATGTTTTCATAAAGGGCTGTTTTCGCTAGTAAGTAACTATTGTGTTGATCAAGCACACCACCCTTTTGCCCAATATCTTGAGAGAACTTTTGGACGAGATCGTCAAAGGTTTTTTTCAGCTCAGGTAGCTGGGTCGATAAGCCTCGGTAAGCGTAGTTGAGGTGCGTGACTGCTTTTTTATTCATGGTGACGGCCTTGTCAACAAAGGCGACATCTGAACTGGCCAAAGC
>NZ_NDIM01000026.1:0-3606 GCF_002241375.1 Vibrio sp. V19_P1S1T109
GTGCGAGGTTGCGTTGCTGCGTCATAATACGTCCTTGATTTGTAGTTATCGTTTGTGACCAGTATGGAGTTTGTTTTCAAGCCATATCGAATATCTAGACATAGAAAAGCAGAACACCCAGAACACTAACGCGACAAATATATAACTTTCAGTAGAAAAGCCTAACCAATCCGGATCGGTATTGGCAGCTTGTCCAATACCGAGCACGTCAAACATCCCGATAATGAGTACTAAGCTGGTATCTTTAAATAGGCCAATGAAGGTATTAACGATAGATGGGATCGTGATCTTCAGTGCTTGCGGCAAAATAATCAAACCGACTTTTTTCCAGTAACTTAAACCTAACGCATCGGCGGCTTCGTATTGACCTTTAGGTATCGCTTGTAAACCACCACGAACCACTTCTGCCATATAAGCCGAACTGAACATGACCACCCCAATTAATGCTCTAACCAATTTATCCGTTTCCGAGCCTTGCGAGAGGAACAGAGGCAGCATAACGGATGCCATAAACAAAACTGTAATCAGTGGCACACCTCTCCAAACCTCGATGTAAACGGTACATAGGCTGCGAATAATGGGCATCTCGGAACGCCGGCCCAACGCCAGTACAACGCCAATCGGTAACGAGACAACAATCCCAACTAAGGCAATAATCAGCGTAACTAATAAGCCTCCCCACTTATGCGTTTCAACCACTTCTAGGCCGAAAAAGCCGCCATAGAGTAACGCCGCGATAAGAAATGGGTAGATGTTGACAAAAAACAACCAAATCCACGTTTTTTTCGGTGTATTTTCATAGGCGAGCAACGCACTAAAAATAGCAAGAGTGAAATAGAAGAGGCGAGGTCGCCAGAGCTCAGCTTCTGGATAAAATCCATACATAAACTGATCCCAGCGTACGCTAATAAACACCCAACACGCCCCCTCCCGGGTGCAATCACTACGTTGTGTGCCTACCCAATCGGCATTAATAATCGCCCAATCGACAGTATGCCAAACAAGCCAGAAGGCGAAATACCCTAAGATCAGTGTAACGATGGAATTGAGTGCGTTATTAAAAAGATTTTTGCGCAGCCACCCAATGAAGCCAACGGTATTGGCTGGCGGTGGCAAGTTAGGTTGAAACTGATGTACTTTCATCTTATCTCTCCACCAAAGCAACTTTACGGTTATAGATATTCATTAATGCCGATGTCGTCAAACTGAGAGTGAGGTAAACACCCATGGTCATCGCAATAATTTCAATCGCTTGACCCGTTTGATTGAGCGTTGTGCCAGCAAAAACAGAAACCAAATCAGGGTAGCCAATCGCCATCGCTAATGATGAGTTTTTGGTTAAGTTCAGATATTGGCTGGTGAGTGGCGGAATGATGATGCGCAGCGCTTGAGGAATGACCACGAGTTTTAATGTTTTTGAACGAGATAATCCTAATGACATTGCTGCTTCGGATTGACCATGGCTCACCGCATTAATACCAGAACGGACAATTTCGGCAATAAATGCGGCCGTATAAATACTCAGTGCAATCAGCAGTGCGGCTAACTCAGGGATAATACTGATGCCACCTTGGAAGTTGAACCCTTGCAGTTGTGGATACTCTGCTGACACTGGACGGCCCATAGCAAAGTACACAATGACAGGAAGTAGAATGCACAAGATAGCCGCAATTCTACCCATAGGCGTCTGCTGACCTGTTAAACGCTGTTTGTTTCGAGCCCAAATGCCAATAATTAAGGTGGTTAGTAAGCCAGCAAGAAAGGCAATAAAGATAAATGTGCTGCCACTTTCGAAAATGGGAGCAGGGAAGAACAGACCACGTACATTGAGAAAAATAGAATCCCCTAACTGCATGCTTTGCCTAGGCGATGGTAGAGCCTGTAACACGGCAAAATACCAAAAGAAAATTTGCAGTAATAAAGGAATATTACGGAAGATTTCTATATACACAGCAGCAAGTCGACTGACTAACCAGTTGGAAGAGAGACGAGCAATACCGATAAAGAAACCTAAAAGGGTGGCAAATACAACGCCTAAAAAAGAAACTAGCGCGGTATTGAGTAAACCTATGATAAAAGTTCGCCCATAACTAAAGGTTTCATTGTATTCGATCAAAGTAAGGCCAATCCCAAAGCCAGCTTCTTGATCTAGGAAGTCAAACCCCGTGGCAATGCCTCGAGAACTTAAGTTAGAAAGTGCATTGGTCACAATGGTGTAAAAGAAAAAAACCAGAACGAGAACAGCAATAATTTGAAAGGCGACTGAACGAAAAGTAGGATTGTAGAACAAATTTGCGCTTTTAGCCGAGGGAGCTCCTGAGCTAGCCGCAATAGTTTTAGTAGGTTTCATACAACTATAACCTCAAATCCATTTTTCCAAAAAGGCGGTTAAAACCGCCTATTTGGGATTGTGTGACTATTAACGAAGTGGTGGAGCGTACATAAAGCCGCCAGCATTCCACAACGCATTTGCACCTCGTGCGATTTGTAGTGGAGAACCTTTACCTACAGTGCGTTCAAAACTTTCACCATAGTTACCGACTTGTTTTACAATTTGGTATCCCCAATCATCGCGAATGCCCAAACCTTTACCTTTAGGGCCGTCCAGGCCAAGTATGCGTTTGATATTAGGATCGCTAGATTTAAGCATTTCATCTGCATTTTTTGAGGTAATACCGTACTCTTCTGCGTTAACCATCGCATTGAGAGTCCATTTCGCCACGTTAAACCACTTGTCATCATCTTGACGAACAACGGGCCCAAGTGGTTCTTTAGAAATGATTTCAGGTAATACAACCGCGACGTTAGGATCAGTTAAGTTCAAACGTAACGCATACAAACCAGATTGGTCGGTTGTTAGAGCATCGCAACGGCCCGCGTCAAAACCTTTTGAGGTTTGCGCTGCTGTATCGAATACCACAGGTTTGTATTTCATGCCTGTGTTGCGGAAGTAGTCCGCCAAGTTCAACTCAGTAGTTGTACCGGATTGGACACAAACCGATGCCCCATCAAGCTCTTTTGCACTTTTCACTCCTAGGTCTTTTTTCACCATGAACCCTTGACCGTCATAATAGTTTACGCCGACAAAATTAAGGCCGAGTGCTGCGTCGCGTTGGAGCGTCCAGGTTGTATTGCGCGAAAGAACATCGATTTCACCTGATTGTAGGGCGGTAAACCGTTCTTTTGCTGTGAGTGGAACATATTTTACTTTCGATTTGTCACCAAGAACTGCTGCGGCAAGTGCCTGGCAATATTCAACATCAATGCCTTCCCATTCCCCTTTTGAGTTCGGGTTGGAAAAGCCTGGTAGACCAGTGCTCACACCACAAGTAATAAAACCTTGCGAAAGTACTTTATCTAAAGTGCTATCTGCTGCTGAAGCTGTCGTCGCCATCATGGCAGTAGAAGCTGCTACAACAGAAGCAAGAACAGTGAGTTTATTCGCCATTTGTATCCTTCCTGTATGATCCATGTTAAACCAGGTGACACCTGATACAACGTACTAAAAATGTTGTTGTGTAGCTTTCCAAGTTGTATTTGCATGCAATCGCACATTTACAAATCAACCGTTTATAAGCGTAGGTAATGATTTGTATTTTCTCAAAT
>NZ_NDIM01000269.1:0-3577 GCF_002241375.1 Vibrio sp. V19_P1S1T109
ACTTTAATCTTAATGGGGTTATTGGAGTTTAATGGTGCCAGCGTATGGTGGATCCACGGGGTGGGTATTACGTTTATCGTTGGCCGAATTTTACATGCCAGAGCGATTTTAAGTGACCAACTTAAAGGGCGGATTCGTGGTATGAAGCTAACGTTCAGTGCGATGGTTATCTTGATCGTGCTGAATATTATTTACCTTCCTTTTGGCCAAGTATTGGGTTAAGAATGCTATTCATTCACGGCAGGGTGAAGTTTGATAGGTGGCCAATTCTCGGCGCAAGCCTTCAAATGTGGTAAAGGCACTGTCAGTGGACAGTTTGTTCACTAACCAGTTAGGTAGTGCACCTCCTGGATTAGCGAAGGCAATATAATCGATGTGAGTCATACCATTAGTCAGTTTTTGCAGCGTCCAATGTGCGTTGACTTGAGTGATACGGATGTATCCCGGTTGTTCAGGCAAGTAATTTAGGGCATCCACTATGTCTAAACTTAAACCATTAGGTAGCATCTCAAATTTTGAATAAGTCACCATATCTCTGTTTTTAGCTGGCCATGGTGCCGAGAATTGGGTGTAAACAATATTCTCGGTATCTGAAATTTTTTGCAGCACACGGCTGTTACTCACGTTATCTATCCAGTTTGGTACATGTTCACTGTCATCTAATAGCCGCATAAAAGCGAAATAGCTAGTGGGTACGAACATTTGCGCCCGTATTTGGACTAAGCCATCGCTATGGTGGCGCGAGTAGATCGTAATGCCGTCTTCTGATTTTACCTGTAACCAATCGACCGAAGTCGCTGCCAAACTAGCAACATTGCTAAATAGTAGGCTTAAACCAACTATCCATTTCATCATGGTTCTTTCCTCATTGATGTTGTAGCACGTGGCCTTATTTTTGTCGTGTTGGTTACAAAAAGTGGGTTTAAGAACTGCACTAGCATAAAAACATAAATATATTATGTATACGTTTTGTTTTATTAGTTTTTGTTATGTTTTTTAAAAGTTTGCTCAATGTTCAGGTACGGCAATGAAATCTTTAAGATGGTATGAGGTTTGGCTCTGTCTCATCCTATCATGGATTTCTATTCCCGCATGGGCAGCGCCATCCTCAATACACAATAGTCATATTATTCGTATTAGTGCTGGTGAATGGCCGCCGTTTATTGGTCAACACCTTGAAAATAATGGTTTTGTTGCTGAGATCATCCGTAAAGTATTTAAGGATGCTGGCTACGAAGTTGAGTTTCATTTTTTCCCATGGGCGAGAGCATACGCCGAAGCCAAAGCTGGACGTTATGATGCAACTGCTATTTGGATGTTTAACCAAGAGCGAACGGTAGATTTTTATTATAGTGAAGCGGTGAGCGATGAACGCTTCGTGTTTTTTCACCATAAAGAAACCGACTTTCACTGGGAAAGTCTCTATGATCTTAAGGGGTTACATTTAGGAGGTGGCATTGCCTACAGCTATGGTGCCGAGTTAGACAGATTGTTAGAAACGCAGCAAATAAAAATGTCTCGAGTCAATGATCCAAAACAGAACTTCGAACGGCTGGTGAAAAAGAGGATTGATCTCATGCCAGAAGAAATTCATATCGGTTATTACACTCTGGATAAATACTTACCGCAATGGCGAGAAATGATCACGCACCATCCCAAACCTTTTCTCATCAATAATAACTATCTATTGTTCCCTAAAATGGGTGAACGAAGTGAGCAACTGTTGACGCTATTTAATCATGGACTGAAAGAAAGTGATGTCTCCATGATTGAATGATTCGCTTTTTTTGAATGGCCCTTCCTTCTTACCTTTCCGCAGTGAATTAAAAGGCGGTTAAATTAAGTTCAGAGACGCGAGCAGGAAGATGCCTAGTGTACAAGTAAACAGTGAAAATACGGTCGTCAATGCAATGATGTTGGCCGCTAAGGTTGCATTTCCTCCCATAGCTCTAGCCATAACATAACTGGCCGCAGCGGTAGGGGATGCACTCATCAAAAAGACTAGCCCGAGATCTAACCCGCGAAAGCCAAAAAGTAACGCACCCGATGTGATCAATATCGGGGCGAGAATCAGCTTATGGGCAGTGGCAAACCAAGCCGGTGCTTTGTCGCTTCTGAGTGAACCTATATTGAGTGAGCCGCCAGTACACAGTAGTGCTAATGGTAGTGTCATATTGGCAAAATATTGGCCAGCATCAGTAACCATTTTCGGGATTGGAAGGGATAAGGAATAGCATAAAACACCGAGCAGAATACCAATAATCAGTGGGTTTTTGGTGAGTGTTTTGGCAATTACTCCTGCGGCTTTGAGCCCTGAACTTTCCCCTTTTGGCGTGAGTGTTATCACCGCTTGAATATTATAAAGGATAGTGGTTGCGGCAACGTACATCGCCGCTAATGCTAGCCCAGGTTCGCCATAAGTATTTGCGACATAAGCCAAAGCGATAATAGCGGTATTCGCACGAAACCCGCCTTGGATGATCACGCCGTGATCCAGATGTTGTGGGAACGCTTTTTTGGTGAAAAAAGTCGTGAAAAGAAAAAATAGGAAATTAGCGAGTAGTCCATAGCCAATCAGTGTTGCACTGGAAGAAAAATCGTGCTGTGATTTGACGATGCTAAGAAATAGCATGGCTGGTAAGGTGACTTGGAATACGATGCGTGACGCGACATCGATGAAATTATCGTTGATAACCCTCGTTCGCTTTAGTACAACGCCCAGTACTAACATCAAACAGATAGGCCCTGTAATTGAGGCCGAAAACAAAAGTTGTTCGATAATCGTTGTCATATCAATCCACTGAAGTTGCTCATAGCGTTGCTATTCTTCCACAGTTCCTCATTTTGCAAAATCAAATTTGCAAAAAAGAACGAACGTGCTAAAAATAGCATGGTATGAATTGAGAGTCGGCATAATATGAGCAAAGGTAGAATTACAAGAGAAAATGTACTGAACAAAGCGTTCGAATTAGCCAGTGAAAACGGTTTGGAAAGTCTCACTATCGGTGAGTTGGCAAAACAGTGCGGTTTATCAAAAAGTGGTTTGTTTGCGCATTTTAATGCTAAAGAAAATTTGCAAATTGCAGTATTAGAGCATGCCCATTCTGTGTTTACTGAGCGTGTTATTACGCCGGCTCGCCTGATTGGCGACGAGAATATCGAAGCTAAATTGCGAGTGCTGTTAGAGCACTGGTTAGGTTGGAATCATTCATTCCAAGGCAGTTGTATGTTTTTAGATGCGTGGAAAGATGCCGCAACTTGTGATTGTGCAATTCAAAAAGTACTTAAAAAAACCATCGCGACTTGGATTCATTACTTGCAAATTCAAATTCAAAAAGGGGTTGATAGCGCACAGTTTCATCCGAAATTGGATGTAAAGCAGGCTGCTTATGAGTTGTATGGACTCTATTTAAGTGCTCATTTGTTCTACTCGATCTACGGCCAAATGGAAAGTTATCAACATTTTTGGAAAGGCGTGGGTGATTTAATGTCTCGATGGCGAAATATAGTGAAGCAGCAATGTTAGCTAATTCTCGCTTTTCACAGCGAGAAGAACGAGCCTGCAACAGCGCAGATG
>NZ_NDIM01000185.1:0-3501 GCF_002241375.1 Vibrio sp. V19_P1S1T109
AGATTGTTGATTCTGACGTACATCAACACGAAAAAGAAACGATTTACCAACTGCGGATTGATGCAAACGACCGTGCAGGCATCGTCAACGAAATCACCCACCTTCTTGATAATCAAGGTATCAATATTTTAGATATGGATTGCCAACGCGTTTTTATTGCGGGTGGCGGCGGTGTCAGCTCAAGTTTATTTACCGCCAACCTAGCCATCAAGCTCCCTGCTGCGATACAAATTGAAGACGTAGCCGATGAGCTTGAAGCGCTCAGTGAAGATACGCGCGTGATATTAGAAGTGTAATCTCGTTTACGCCCCCGAAAAAAGGAAGCTGATGCTTCCTTTTTTATCGACCTCACTATCTATTAAGTAAGATTAAAGTTGTGATTCAGTTAACAAAATCAACTAATTGCATTCGCGAAATGACGACCATATTCCAATATTAGAGAGCGGGTAACCATAATTAATCTAAGCCTGCAAATCCTAGATGCCGAATAACTTGAAGACGCCGTCAGATGGATAAACGGATGATTACTAATGAGCATTAACAAACCTTGTGACTCTGGCAATCAACGTAACCAACATCACGGTAACCTCAAGTACAACAGGTAAACCAATATGCCCAGCAATAAGGTTGGGTTGTTTTAATGGTGGTAACGTCATGTTGAAGCTTGAAAATATTAAGGTCAGCTACAAGCTGACCGCTATTATCGCGGTTGCAATTGTTGGCTTATTGAGCTTACTGTTCATTGCAACTAGCGCGCTGAGAAGTAACTTAGTCGTAGAGCGTGAAGCGAGGTTGAACGCAGTTATCGATACTCTCCTCTCACAAATCTCACACCTTCAGAAAACACTCCCCGAAGACGAAGCTAAATCACAGGCGAAAATACTCATCAACAACACACGTTTTGACAGCAACAACTATCTTTTTGCTATCGATGAGTCTCGTTACACCATTGCCCATCCGATTCGCACTGATTTGGTTGGCAAACAGATGGGAAGCCCAGGAAAAGATACGCAAGGCGAGTTTTGGTTCACTATGGTTGAACTTGGCAAAAATGGTCAACAAGGCACGTTGACATATCCTTGGCAGACTAACAGTGGAACACCCGCAGAGAAATTATCGGCAGTCCACGGGTTTGCGCCGTGGCATTGGATTATCGGCTCAGGCATGCTCATCAATGACATTGAAGAAGCAATCAACAAACAGATCCTCAAGATGGGAGGAGCGACATTGGCAGTTGTGTTTGTGATGGCAACGCTTGGGGTGGTCATCAGCCGAGCCATCATTATGCCGTTAGAGTCAATTAAAGAAGTCATGAAAAAAGTGGCAAGCGGCGATTTAACCGCACAAGTCCCAGTAATGGGAGAAGATGAGATTGGCATTGTGGCATGTCGTATCAATGACAGTGTAAGCGCAGTGCGTTTAGCATTAACCGAGTCGGTCACCTCAGCAAACCTGCTTGCAGAGGCCGCCATTCGCATCGCTTCTTCTGCGGAAGAAACTAGCCAAGCGGTGACCAGCCAACGTGACCAATTAAGTCAGCTCGCAACCGCGATGAATGAAATGAGTGCGACTGTTGCCGATGTTGCAGGCCATGCAGAAGAGACAGCAAGAGACACATTGGATGCCAGCAAAGAAGCCGGCTTAGGCGATAAAGACGTACATTCCAGTGTGGACAGCATTAAAGCGCTCTCAAAAGAGCTGGAAGTGGCTACTGAGCAAGTGCACAAACTCAAAGAAGGCGTGATGCAAATCAGTGAAGTTACCACAGTGATCAGCGGCATTTCTGAACAAACCAATTTACTTGCACTAAATGCAGCGATTGAAGCCGCACGTGCTGGAGAACAAGGTAGAGGATTCGCAGTGGTCGCCGACGAGGTCAGAAATTTAGCTAGCCGTACCCATCATTCCACTGACCAAATCCAAACCACCATTAACCGCTTACAGCAACTGGCCGTTAGTACATCAAACGCGATGCAAAAAAGCCAAGATCTCGCTTATAACAGTGTGGAGCGGGCAGAAAATGCAGGCAGCGATCTTTCCTTGATCGTCAGTCATATTCAGCATGTGAGTGATAAAGCAATTCAAATCGCCACTGCGGCAGAAGAACAAAGTGCAGTGGCCGAAGAAATGAACCGTAACGTCAGTGGCATTAACGATTCAGCATTGGAGATGTCACAATCGGCAAACTATTTGGCAGAAGAGAGTGAAACCTTGGCCGCTCTTTCACGCCAATTAGACGAAAGAATGAAAAGCTTTAAACTCTAAGGTGTGATTTTACAAAAATAGGCCTCACCCACTGTATGGTGAGGCCTATTGTCATCAGTTTACCGACCATTGAGATAATGAACGTTTAAAGTCTTCATAGCCAAATTCATTCAGTTTCTGAAGCTCTCCTGTACTGCGTTGACAATACACGGAAGGCATTTTAAGGCCATTAAACCAATTCAATTTCACCATGGTATAGCCCGCGCTATCCATGATATGCAACCGCTGACCAATCGATAATGGCTGTTCAAATGAAGCCACACAAAATTGATCACCCGCTAAGCAAGAACACGAGCCAATGACATACTCATGTTCACCGTTCGCACTCGCTTCTAAGATAGCCGCAGGCTCTTTGTAAATCAGTGTGTCTAAACGATGCGCTTCAGTTGCCGAATCAACAATCGCTGTTTTCATGCCATTTTCAACGATATCGACGACAGTCACCACTAAATCAGCCGTTTTCGTGATGATCGCCTCACCCGGTTCAAGATAAAGCTGAACCTGATGCTTTTCTGAAAAGGCCTTAAGCGCTAATGCTAATTTTTCTAGCGGATAACCAGGCCAAGTGAAGAACACACCACCGCCTAGGCTGACCCAATCTAACTTATCCAGATATTGGCCAAAACGCTCAGAGATCGAATCTAATAACGCAATGAACGCATCAGCATCTTTGTTCTCACAGTTCATATGGAACATCACGCCATTGATAGTATCGAACACTGAGTTATCAATATGGTCTGTTTGAACACCTAAACGAGAAAACTGACGTGCGGGATTGGCAAGATCTTGCCCAGCGTAACTCACGCCGGGGTTTAAACGTAAACCCAATGACGCCTTGCCTTCAACTAAATGACGGTAAGCGGCCAACTGGGATTGCGAATTAAAAATCATTTTGTCGCAAATATCGGCCACTTCTTTAACATCAGCTTCACTGTAGCCAACGCTATAGGCGTGAGTTTCACCACCAAACGTTTCGTAACCTAATTTTACTTCAAATGGGCCACTGCTGGTGGTGCCATCTAAGTAAGGTTTGATGATGTCAAACACTCCCCAAGTAGAGAAGCATTTTAAAGCTAAGACGAGTTTGACGCCCGACATCTCTTTGAGCTGCTTCGCGATTTCTAGGTTCGCGATCAACTGTGATTCATCAATCATAAAATAGGGCGTTTGGAGTTCGCTTTTTTGCATCTATTTATCACTCTCAAATTGAAGAAAGCCGACACATCTGCATCGGCT
>NZ_NDIM01000359.1:0-3447 GCF_002241375.1 Vibrio sp. V19_P1S1T109
CCATGGGAGCTTAACTCGTCATTAACAAGTCAACGTATTCAGCTGCTTGCATCTTTAATGCGAGAGGTTAGGGACTCAGTTATTGACTTACATGACGATTTTTTGGGGGATTCTGCTCGTTCGACAGGATTAAGGGCGTATGAGTGTTGTCGGAATCAAATCATTCGAGCTTCTGCAAACAAAGAAGTATGGCCTTGGTTAGGTATTGTAAAAAGTGACGGGCGTTTTACCTTTTCTATTGATTCTGTGCCTGTACGTTTATATCGCGGAAAACCTAGCTCGCCTGAGGAACGCAGACTTATTCCTTCAATTGAAGCACTTTGTCAAATGAGTTTACTTTCAGTTGAGGTTGGGGATGCTGCGGCCATTTTATGGTTTTTTGCTATTGAAGTTGATGAGTTGAGATACGTTGAAAGAGTTACGTTTACTGGTTTCCTAGATGGAACGCAGGTCTCTTGTTGGGAAGTACCTCTTGATGAAAAAGTTCCAGCGTTTAACACTATTGGTGTTGAACTCCCTGAGCCAGTAGCTACTCCAAAAGCTCCTGTGTATATAAAAAAGAAAGAGGAAAAAGCTCAAAATGATGGGCAAAGTGATGGTCAATAAATTATGTCGGTAGCATTTTATGGTGAGCGTTTGCGGTTAGCTCGTTTATTAAAAGGTTACACCTTACAAGAATTGGGTGATGCAGTGTCGGTGACTCGACAAAGTATACATCAATATGAGAGTGATATACGTGTTCCTGCTGATGACATAAAAAATGCGTTGGCTGAGTCTTTACAAGTAGAGACAAGTTTTTTTTGTATGCCTCTCTCCGGAGATGTAAAGCCTGAGCAATGTCACTTCCGAAAAAGGCAAACTACACCGGTTAGCGTTAAAAATAGAGTACAAGCGTACAGTACTATTCTTGAGCAGTTAGTGGCAGAGCTACATTTGCATCTAGATTTACCAGCAAATCGCTTTAATTTAGTAGATAACGATAAAATTCCAGAACTGACTTCCCTTGTGATTGAAAAGATAGCAGAGGGTGCTCGTGTTCGATGGGGGGTAACACCTGATGCCCCTATTGATAACATGGTTAATGTTGTCGAGAATCAAGGAGCGATAGTTACTTGCTTTGATGGAGTGTCTGATAAAGTGGATGCTTTATCTGTAAATCGAAAGTTCCCAATTATTATTAGAAATACAGCGAAAGAAAGTGTCTGTAGAATGCGCTTTGATTTAGCGCATGAATGCGGGCATTTGGTCATGCATGATGGTATCGAAACTGGTTGCAAAAAGACAGAAAGAGAAGCAGATGCTTTTGCAAGTGCATTCTTGTTTCCTCGTAAGTCTTTTGCAAGAGAGTTTCCAAGTTGTATTGGTCCTAATGGCACTATTAACTGGAAAGCGGTTTACGATCTGAAGCTACGTTGGAAAGTGAGTGCAAGAGCCATTATATACAGAGCACATTTTTTAGGCTTTTTGAATGCTCAGCAGTACCGAAATGCAAATGTTTGGTTTAGTCAAACGCGTCAAACTCGCAGTGAAAAGTACGATGATCTAGTTCCCCAAGAGACCCCTCATGTATTAGAAGAAAGTTTAACAATGCTCAAAGAACATCTGGGAGTTTCTTTTGAAATGCTGGCTAAAAAACTAGGTGTTGAACCCAAATTGTTGGCTGATATCACAGGGGTAAAGTTTGACGTGGAATCTTCAGATATGTTTGATGATGTCGTTGTGCCATTTAATTTTTAATCATCGTTCTGCATGCTTATCTACCTTTAGCATGTAGCATGCATCCGTTTTCTAAATGAACCCTACTAATGGGTTTCATATCCCACCTTAATCTGGACAAAAAATGTACGCAAAACTGTACGGTCTTTTGAAAGACTTATCTAAAGATTGCATTCTAGAGGAAGAGTTACGCATAGCGTGGACGACAGCCTTTTCATCTGTTGGTATCAAGTTTTATGCTGAAAGAGATAAAAATGATCTGCTATATAATCAGGTTATTATTGAGTTAAAAAACAAAGGGTTATTTAACGGTAAGGTAACTTCTTCTTCGTTTAAAAATGCTGTATATGAACGTCTTGAAAAATATATAAAGCGTCGAGCGGAGGCTGAAGGATTAAATCAAGAAGACTATACCGGTATTGCTACTGATGGCGAGCATATAATCTTTTGTTATATGAGGGATGGTCAAATTACTCACCAAGATCTAATGCCTCTTTCTGAAGTCTCTGTTGCTAAGGTATTAAAATCCTTAAAAAATAATCAACGCAGAGCTCTGGTTAAGGATAACTTGATTGAGGATTTTGGTCATTCTTCTTCGGTTGGTTGCCGTCTCATGACCGCGTTATCTAAAGAATTAACACTTCATGTTAATGATGTAGATAACAACAAGATCAAAATGCTCTTTAGAGAGTGGCAGACATTGTTTGGTCAAGTCTCTGGTTTGACTAACGAACAAGTTAGAAAAATCTCTAAGCAGATTGGTTTTGAAATGCCATTAATAGGCAATGAGAGCACTTCTGGTGCTCTGTTTGTTATACATACAATGCCTTAATTATGAAGTTACTGGGGGCTGAACTTGTCTCGTACCTAAATCTTACGCAGTACAAAGATTTTTGTGGGAATTTAGCTTCGTTAGAAGCCAATCATTTACTACAAACTATATGTAATGATATTGAGAGGAGTCAGTTTTTTGAATCGGTTGGAATCAAAGGGTTTGTCGAGGAAGCTATTTTCTCTTGGTATCTTGACGCAACAAACAGTGAGAACTCTTTAGAGATTGTTGAAGCATTAAGAGAAGCTTTAATACAAGTGTCATTATACAGATTTGATGATTTGACTTCAGCGCGCTCTAGGGATGTGCTTAAGGGGTTCTATCAAGCTCTTGTGCCAGAAGTATTGCGTAAAAGTCTAGGTGAGTTCTATACCCCTGATTGGCTGGTGACAGAAACATTATCCCGAGCAGTTGATGGCGAGTGGCTGCATAAAAGAGTATTAGACCCGACTTGTGGGTCTGGATCATTTTTACTGCAAACAATTGGACTAAAGCGTAAAGAGGCTGAAATTTTAGGGCTTGATGCAGAGGAGACTGTAAAGTTAATTCTAGACACTGTTTGGGGGTTTGATTTAAACCCTCTTGCAGTACAGGCTGCAAGAGTTAACTTCTTGATTGCAATATCTGATCTGGTTGTCCAAT
Organism: Vibrio sp. V19_P1S1T109; assembly: GCF_002241375.1. NCBI lineage: Bacteria > Pseudomonadati > Pseudomonadota > Gammaproteobacteria > Vibrionales > Vibrionaceae > Vibrio > Vibrio sp. V19_P1S1T109. The sequence goes on from NZ_NDIM01000359.1 coordinate 3,191, forward strand.
GTAAGGCAATGAAGGTAGAGCTACCTATCTTATTAGCTGATTCTGTTTATTCTCCATCACAAAGCACGACAGAAGAAGGTAACGTTGTAAGTAAGCGCATCATAAACCCCGCATTCTAATCGTCTGGCCCGAATAATAAGATCAAACCTCCAACCCAAAGGAGATTTGAAATGGCCAAACGACGCACTAACCAAGAATGGCGAACCCTGTTCGAACACTATGAATCCAGCCAGTTATCACAACGATTATTCTGTGAA
>NZ_NDIM01000377.1:0-3432 GCF_002241375.1 Vibrio sp. V19_P1S1T109
CCCGCCACTAGCCAACGTATTGACGTTACGAAAACCGAGAGCAGTTGTGGCCACAAAAAACAGCTACTTGCACTGCTAAGAGAGAATAGAGTGGACGCTGTTATCGTCCGCAATATCGGACAAAATATGTTAGCAGCGATTTTAGAAAAGAAGATTGCGGTATATTACGCACCAAGAGGCAGCCAATTAACATCACTTCATCCAAACCATCTTCTGCCCGTCATCGACGTCTCTTTTGGCAAGCCTTCAGCCAATAAATCGAAGAAACGTTGTGCTAGTCAATGTGGATCGAAGAAAGTGGGTAAATATAACAAACTGGCACCCAGAATGCTGTCACCAACTACCATAGAAGCGTTGAAGAAAGTGCTGAAAGTAAAAGCGATTGTCGAGGGAAAATAATGACTTATGTTATAACCTTTGCATTTTTTATTGGCATTATTGTCTTGATGGCGATCGGTGTTTTGTTTCGCCGCCGCTCGCTGCAAGGCAGTTGTGGTGGGTTAGCAAATATCGATATTGAAAGAGAATGTAACTGCGTAGACGTTTGTGATGAGCATCAGAAGGTGTTGTATCAAATTCAAGAACCTGATCACGAGCGTTAGCGTTCAACCAACATCAACGCATGACCTTCCACCAAGCAAGTCGCGACTTTCGCTCTTGCTTGGTTAACGATATTACCAAAGGTTTGTCGCGATATGCCCATCTGCGTAGCAGCTTGCAATTGGCTAAGCCCCTCTTTATCAGCCAAACGCAGCGCTTCAAGTTCTTCTGGCAGTAAATCTACTGTGTTCAATTCAGATAATTTGACACCGTTGGGTTTGAAGCATGCATACGCCGCTTGACCACAAACACGACGAATTTTTTTGGGTCTTGCCATTTTCTTCTCCTAATCATTTAAAAACAGTTTGGTGAACTTATGAACATTCAACCTCCCATACAACATTGCCACTGCGCGGTGTGTTGTGCCCCGTTCTTTTCTGAAACGCACACACTGCAATTTAACCAAACAGAAACGGGGAGCGTATGCGCACAGATTGTAGCAACAGAAAAGATGCAAGGCTATCAAGGGGTCATGCAGGGTGGACTTATCAGCACCTTACATGACGCTGCCATGACGCATTGTCTGTTTGCACAGTGCATTTATGCGATGACGGCAGAGCTAAACGTACGTTATCTGCACCCTATTCCACTGAATGTACCATTACAAGTCGAAGCGCATCTTATCAAACAAAAACGTCACATTTACTATCTGTGCAGCACCATTTTTTATGATGGGCTTCCCTATTCTACGGCCAGTGCAAAGTTTATGTGCAAAGCCGAGTAGCCTGAGTGCTACAGTCATTAGGGTACTGGCTTAGCGTAAACTTCGGTTGAGTCACGCTTTCATCCTCCTTATACTCACTCATCATTTCTCTATTATCTTTCGTTATGAAAATTATCGCAGTAACCGCTTGTCCAACAGGCATCGCGCACACCTATATGGCCGCAGACGCACTCAAAAAAGAAGCGAATAAGCGTAATATCTCAATTAAAGTCGAAACCCAAGGCGCAATGGGTGTCGAGAACCCACTGACAGTGGCAGATATTGTCAACGCGGATCTGATCCTCATCGCTTCAGATATCGACATTGAACAGCGTGAACGTTTTGTTGGTTGCAAAACGGTTCAGGTGTCCATTGAAGAAGTGTTGACGAACGTGCAATCTGTTTTAGATCGTTATTTGTAACCGCCGATGATCACAACGCGCATCACCTTTGTTTTAAAAGCAGGCGGTCTGGTCAGCTGGCAATTAAATGAATTGAAAGATCTCAACCGCCATTTTCGCTCGGTGGTGGTGCTGTTTAACATCACGCGTGACAACAAGGCAATGCTCAACCATACACTGCAAGTGTTAAGCCTTGGTTCAAACCCGGGAGATGTATGCCAAATTGCCATTGAAGGGCTCGACGCCGAGTTGGCCTGCATGGTGATGACAGAGTATTTGCGCGAGCACACACTGCTTATTTCAACATCGCACAAACAAAATGCCAAAGCGGAATGGGCGTTTGCCACCCACTCTGCTTTTAAACTGCCCTTTTCGCTACAGTGGCATTACGCCACATTAGGCCCTGAGCTTAGCAAATCAGAGGCACTCGACACGATTGCTAAGCAGATCATGCCCGCACATTGCCATGATATTTTGCATGCGCTGGAAAAAAGAGAAGCCATCTCCCCGACCATTATTGGCCGTGGAATAGCACTACCCCATGTCATTCACGCACGAGTTGCCCAGCCAACACTGGCGGTTCACTGGTTAGCAAACCCGCTATCATGGTCAGAAAAATCCGGCGATGTGTCGCTGATCATCACCTTATTACTGCCGACATCAGCGCCGCGAACCGTGATTAAACCGGTCACGCAGTTAACTCGTTGGTTGCTGGAAGAGGAACATCGTCAATGGCTACTTACGGCAAAAAGAGAAGAAACCCTTAAAGCCATTTTGCTGCACGTGATGGCTAAGCCGTGCGACCCAATACAAAATGAATAGCTTTATTGCGACAGAGTTCGATATTCAGATGGAGTCATACCCGCTTTGCTTTTAAATACGCGGAAAAAATAATTCACATCTTGAAATCCACAGCGCGTGGCCACTTCGGCTAAACGAAAGGTGTATTTCTTCAACATAAATTTTGCCCGTTCAATTCTTACCCAAGTGATGTAATCAGCAAGAGTCATGTGTCCTTGTTGGCGAAACATGCGCGATAAATGGTTGGCAGAGATATTAAACCGCTGTGCGATGCTGTCACGGCAAATATTGCGATGAAAATTTTCTTGGATATAGATGCAGATGCCTTGATATAAATCTTCACTGCGCTTTTTAGGAGAAGCGGTCGGTTGATCAAGCATTGTGGCGCTGTAACTCAACAGAGCCAACAACAAATGTTCGTCCATTGGGCTTTTCTGAGGCTCACGTGCTAATGCATTTAGCCCTTCGAGCATGTGATCAATCGCGTGCCCAGTACGCGTTGGGATACTGTGTTTCTGAACATCATAAAAACCACTCTCGCCTTTGTGTTTACTGACCAAACTAAACCCCATTTGACGACGGCCAAATAGCAAACTCAAGACCGAACAGCTCTCTTGCCAATCAGGTTTATTCCAGCAGTTCGGAGGTATATAAAGCGCATCACCAGATAAGATGTTGACCTTACTGATACCGTGTTCAATCTCTTCGATTTCGTTGCTATACACGCCGCTTAAAACCAATTCTAGACGAGGGAAATTGACTTGGTAACTGAACGCTGGCGGCGTTATTTTGTCCCCAGCAAACCATATTCGATTAAAACTTTCTCGCTCCGAGAGCAGCACTTCAATCACATTTTTAAATACTGGGATCACAAAATTCACCCTATACCCATCAATAAACGAGGCAACTATAATCCAATACCTCATG
>NZ_NDIM01000231.1:0-3402 GCF_002241375.1 Vibrio sp. V19_P1S1T109
AGCTGTTAGACATTGCTATTTTTCTATATAATCTGGCTTCTTTTAATAAACACTAGATTTCAATGACTCAAAATATTTGGCGTTCAGTCACACCTCAGTATGATCAATTCCACTCGCAACTAGCTCAGTACCCTAGTCTATCTCCGGTAACATTACTCGACACACAGCCCAGACTAGCAACCGCTATTCAGCAGTTTGTTCAATTGAAAGGTTTTACACGAGTGATGTTGATCAACGCGCCAGATAACTCAATCTATCGTCAATTAGTCAGTCAAAAACTTCAAGTAATAAAGCCAAACTCGCACGTTATTTGTACAGAGTCCCTCGATATGGGGACTATCTTTGGCCAATACCGCGCTGAAAATGGGCTTATCACCAGCGAAATTCCTGGTTTATTGGATAAAGCCAATGGTGGTTATCTTCTGATCTCCGCTAATATGCTGTTGGCTAATCCTAAAATGTGGCCATTATTAAAAGCGGCAGTATTAGGCGAAGATGTAAGCCCCATTAATTGTGATGCTAAATCACCACACCCCTCACCAATCTCTAAAAGATATGAGGTCAAACTGATCATTTTAGGTGATAGAAACCAGTTAGCCGATGTCGACTATTTGGATGCAGACGTCCGCTCAAGCTTTTGTTTCTACACCGAATTAGAGTTGGACCTGAAAATTGATGAACAATCGATATTGACCTACCTCGCTTATTTACGTTGGATATCTGAAGAATACCAACTCCCTACACTGACTGAAGATGCCATTCCTGCTCTTATGACCGCAGGTGCCCGTTTCACGGAAGATCAACATTACACGCCGTTATGTGTAATATGGCACAGAACACTCATAGAAGAAGCGGCCTTAGAGTCAAATCAGTATCCGATTACTAAATCTCATATCGAAAGTGCCTTAGACAAACGCTATTATCGAGAGTCTTATCTGCAGCAACGAGCACTCGACGATATACTTGATGGACAAGTCATTATCGAAACTCAAGGCGAACAAGTCGGCCAAGTCAATGGATTAACGGTGATCGATGTTGCTGGCCATCCTCTTTCCTATGGTGAACCAGCTCGTATCTCATGCGTTGTGCACTTTGGTGACGGTGATATTACCGATGTCGAACGCAAAGCCGAGCTCGGTGGTAATTTGCATGCAAAAGGCATGATGATAATGCAAGCCTTTGTAAGCAGCTCAATGAACCTTGACGCACCGCTTCCCTATTCTGCTTCGGTTGTCTTCGAACAATCATACAGCGAAGTGGATGGCGACAGTGCATCACTAGCCGAGTTATGTTCTTTAGTAAGCGCTTTATCTGAACATCCCATTAACCAACAAATCGCTGTGACAGGTGCGGTTGATCAATTCGGGCGAGTCCAAGCTGTTGGCGGGCTAAACGAAAAAATTGAAGGCTTCTACCATGTGTGTAAGCATCAGGGATTCACGGGTGGACAAGGCGTCATTCTACCAAGAACAAATCTAAAGCATCTTGCGCTTCATAAAGATGTAGTCAATAGCATTAAAAATGATGAATTTCATATTTGGCCAGTCGCTACAGTTGATGAAGCCGTACCGATCCTTATGGGTGCGTCATTCAGAGGCGATGACGAAGAAAGCATCATTAATAAAATTGCTCAACGTATTGAAAACTTTGAAAGGCATGACCAATCACACAGTATTGCAGAGCGCATTAAAAACTGGTTTGTGTAGCACTGATCGGAGTTGTTTAGCGTACACGTGTTCCCTAATATGCACCCTATCAAAAATTGGAGTAACTGATAATGCAGAATAAACGAGATTCATATAATCATGAAGACTTACTAGCCTCTAGCCAAGGTGAGCTTTTTGGGCCTGGCTACCCTCAATTACCAGCGCCAAATATGTTGATGATGGACCGCATCACCAAAATGTCAGAAACCGAGGGCGAGTATGGTAAAGGCCTTATTCTTGCTGAGTTAGATATTACTCCTGATCTATGGTTCTTCGATTGCCATTTCCCTGGCGATCCTGTAATGCCTGGCTGTTTAGGTTTAGATGCGATGTGGCAATTGGTTGGTTTCTTCCTTGGCTGGGTTGGTGGCAAAGGAAAAGGCCGGGCATTAGGTGTTGGTGAAGTCAAGTTCACAGGTCAGATCCTACCAACAGCAAAAAAAGTCACTTACGAAATCACGATGAAACGGGTTGTTAACCGTAAACTTGTAATGGGCCTAGCTGATGGTCGCGTTCTTGTCGATGGCAAAGAGATTTACGTTGCAAAGGACTTAAAAGTAGGTCTTTTCCAAGATACTTCTGCTTTTTAGTGACGTTAAACTATTCATAAGCGACTCATAGAGTCGCTTTTTCCTCATCAAAATACTTAGTTATAGTGCTTTAGTGTGGCTTGAATACTAAAAAGCCCCTTCCGGGGCTTAAATCCTTTTGCATGTATGTGGGAGTTTATTTGTAGAGACCAGCTTGTTTGTCATCTCTGGCATCGCGCCAACCACCTAGCCAATATGAACGAGCGTCCGTTTGTTGATAAGGGCAAGCCTCTACGGAACGTCCGTTTAAGCCAGCTTTATACCCATGAGACTGTGCTCTTTCAAGGCGATCACGCTTTTGTCTCTTCATCATAGTGTAGTCCTCATACAGTAACTTGTGTCTTACATACAACTATTAAATCTACATGGCATATCTGTTACGCCACAATTAAGAATTGCTCAAAAATTCGACTTTCTCAAGTTACAAAAAAGGCGCAGATTCTAAATTGTGAACTTGCGCCATTCTTTACACTATTTAATTATTTTCTGCGGAACCCAAAGAGAGCAAGTAGTGTCAGAGTAATCCACCCCATACTACCGCCTTTACGTTCAACGGGTGGAAGTGCCGTGCTGCGGACTTCAATATCGCTAGCCGCCGCGCCAGCAATCGGGATCAGTTTAATCGCGACAACGCTTTCACTTCCAGAAGTACAGTATGAGTTATGGGAGAAATCGTCATAGCCACCAGTACATTTAAATGCACTTGCTGCAATCACACCATCATCGTTGATATCTGAGGCTTCAAAAATACGGAACTGGTTATTACTCTGTGAGTAAGTTCCGCCATTGGTTAGATCATCTAACCACCAACCTTGGTTTTGGAACAATGCCATTCTTGCTGCATTACTCCCTGTACCGTTGAAAGGATAGATAAAGCCACGATGACGACGTTGTTTGCCTCCATCTTCACGGCCTTTTTCTGCATCGATTTGACCGACAATTTCATTGAAATTGTTGATCGCTTTCGCTTCACCGCCAGCACCAGTAAAGAAAATGCCGCCCGATAGATAGTTAGCTACAGGTGTTCCGCTATTAGCATCTGCCACGAAAATACGATTCGCTGCTGCACCACTTTCAGGTTTATCACCTCGGCGTTTGGTTTCCCC
>NZ_NDIM01000311.1:0-3387 GCF_002241375.1 Vibrio sp. V19_P1S1T109
CTCTTTATCCGATTGCTGCCGTATTCGTAGTGGGGCTAGTTATCTTTTTTGTCTCTCGTTTAGGACTGGCTATCTGGCATTTTGAACGGGTGAGTGATGCTGGTGGATGGCTGACCATTTTCTTAAGTGGTCTGCGAGTTGATATTGTTTCTCTTTGTTATTTGCTCATTTTACCAGCGTTGTTATCTAGCCTACTGTCTGGCGATCATGCTGTCGGTCGGGTTTGGCATTGGTTTTTACGTGTGTGGATTACCGGTGGTTTGTGGTTGATTGTTTACATGGAAGCAGCAACACCACCATTTATTATCGAGTACGATCTGCGACCTAATCGAATTTTTATCGAATATCTCATTTATCCCAAAGAAGTTTTCAGTATGCTTTGGAGTGGCTATAAATTTGAACTTTTCCTTGGTGCCGTAGTTTCCACGTTCACACTTTTTGTCGGTTGGAAATGGAGCAAGCAGCTTGTTTCGAACTTAAGCTTTCCTAAATGGTATTGGCGTCCGCTGATTGCTATTTTTGTTGTGGCTATTGGTATTTTGGGGGCGCGTTCTTCACTGGGACACCGTCCATTAAATCCGGCGATGGTGGCTTTTTCTAGTGACCCTTTGGTGAATGATTTAACGTTAAACTCCTCATTTTCAGCGATTTTTGCTGCCAAACAGATGAAATCTGAAGCGAGTGCTTTCGAGTTTTACCCGAAAATGGATAAGGAGGAGATCGTCCAAGAAATTCGTGCATCCATGAATGTCGACAATAAAGACTTTGTCTCTGCACAACAACCTAGCATGGCAATGCACCAAGCGATCTATCAAGGCCATCCTAAAAATATCGTAATCCTTCTGCTTGAAAGTCACGGTGCACGTTATGTTAGCCGCCTTGGTGGTATCGATGCGTCACCCAATATCGATAAACTGATTGATGAGGGGTGGGCATTCACCCGTTTGTACGCAACGGGAACGCGTTCTGTTCGTGGTATTGAAGCGGTGACCACTGGGTTTTCTCCGACTCCTGCACGTTCGGTGGTCAAATTAGGTAAAAGCCAAACGAATTTCTTTTCAATTGCGGATTTATTAAAGTCTCGAAATTACCACACACAATTTATTTACGGTGGTGAAAGCCACTTTGACAATATGAAGAGTTTCTTCTTGGGTAACGGTTTTGTTGATATGCAAGACTTCCCAACTTTTGAGTCGCCTAAATATGTTGGTTCATGGGGCGCGTCAGATGAAGATCTTTACAATAAGGCAGATCAGCAATTTACGAAGATGAGTCGTGAAGGTAAACCGTTCTTTAGCTTAGTTTTTAGCTCATCGAACCACAGCCCATTTGAATACCCTGATAACGTGATTGAACCGTATAATGAGCCAAAGCAAACGGTGGAAAATGCGGTGAAATATGCAGACTATGCGCTTGGACAGTTCATTGAAAAAGCGAAAAAGTCACCATATTGGGATAACACGGTGTTTGTTGCTGTGGCAGATCATGATGCTAGAACACAGGGTAATCAGCCTGTACCAGTCGATTACTTTCGAATTCCAGCGGTGATTTTTGGTGGCGGCATTGAACACCGCATTGACGATCGTCTAGTTAGTCAAATTGACCTTGCACCCACACTGCTTTCTTTGGCAGGTATCAGTAGCCAAAACCCAATGATTGGGTTCGATTTAACTCATGATGTTCCTGCTGAGAAGCAGCGAGTAATGATGCAACGAGATAAAAACTATGGCTATATGACAGCAGACAACCAACTGGTTGTTATTCGGCCTGAGCAAGGTATTTCTACTTATCAATATGATTTTAAATCAGATACCCTGACAGAAAAAGAGTTGGATCCAGAAGTGGTTAAACGTGCTCATGCCAATGCTATGTGGGGAAGCTTAGCGTTTAAAGAAAACTACTACACCGCATCTGATTCATATTGATTATATTTTTATCCACCTATAGCGTTATGCGATAAATCAGTACCCAAAAGTGGCTGAGAAACATAAACTGGTTGGACTTAAACAAGTTTAGCCAGTTTGTGAGGCGCAAAATGTTAGAAAAAGAGAACCTGATTAAACTTGCGCGTATGCCAATGCCGTTTGGTAAGTATGCAGGGCGAGCGCTTATCGACTTACCAGAAGAGTATTTGCTGTGGTTTGATAAGAAGGGCTTCCCTGAAGGGGAGCTCGGGCGTTTGTTGCAACTTTGTTTAGCGTTGAAAATTGAAGGATTGGATAGCGTGGTTAAGCCACTAAAGCGTATGTGATCTAGTGGCTAACCGCGTTATTTTTTCATCAGTTTGGCGAGATCGGCAAAGGGGTTATAGGTCGCGCTTTGATGATCGTCTAATCTCGCAACAGGCTCAGCGCCAAATCGGTCGTGGTCTGAATATTTAGAGTGCTCATGATCGTGACAATAGAGGCATAAAAGCTCCCAGTTACTGCCATCTTCAGGGTTATTGGTGTGATCGTGATCTTTGTGGTGCACAGTTAATTCTCGTAAATTTGAATAAACGAATTCACGCGCGCAATTGCCACACACCCAAGGGTAAAGTTTAAGTGCTTTTTCTCGGTAACCGCTCTCTTTACGAGCATAATTGGCACTTGAACCATAAAAATCTGACGACATGTTAATTCCAACCATTGATTAAAAATACTTTTTTGATATTAAAAACCAAAAATCTGCGCTAATCAAAGTTTGTGTGATTTATTTTAATGCACTCCCTCACACCTTAGCGTAAGTGTCACTTTTACCACTCAATCTCAATCGGCGTGCCTTCTTTGACTTGGCTCAAAAATTCATCCATTTCTGAGTTAGTCAGTGCAATACACCCATTAGTCCAATCAAAACTTTGCACATATTCTGGTCGTTGCTTGTCGCCATTTTTTAGACCATGGATTTTTATATCACCACCGGGATTGATGCTTAAGCGCTGTGCATGCACTTTATCTTGATGATTCGGGTAACTGATATGAATCGAACGATAATAGCCAGAATCATTACTGATAGCTTCAAGATAGTATCGACCTTCTGGGGTGCGTTGATCGCCTTCTTGCTGTTTATGTCCTTTGGGTTCTTTACCCAAGGCAATTCGATACTCTTGAATGATCTGCTGTCCCGAGATTAAGTACATGCGACGTTTAGATTTATCCACTTTGACCAGATCAATCTCAGCCGCTGCGCTGTTGAGTGAAAAACATAGAAACAAAAGTAGCCTAAAGTATCGGGTCATAAGCGAGTGTCAGTACTGATAAGGTGGCAAAAAGAGAGACATTATGCAGCGGAAGAATGAACGTGGCTAGTTGTCAATATTGTCTTGAAAATAAGACAATACTAAAAATAATAGGGTTAACTATGTAATAAATGGAAACAGAATCTCAAAAATGTAGGTTAACTCTAGGA
>NZ_NDIM01000223.1:0-23289 GCF_002241375.1 Vibrio sp. V19_P1S1T109
GATCTCATTATCGTTTAGTGGCAAGCTGCGCCTCATTATAATAATTGGCTATGTTTTCACTGATCATAATGAAATTACTCAATATCATTGCTTTTATTGTTGGTTTGTCTTGTTTTCATTCATCTTATGGTGAGTCACTGCAGTGGCTGGAAGATGGCTCGCGTAGCCAGCCTAAGGTTCGAGCACACCTTGAAGATCACAATAAAAAAACACAACAGTGGCTCAATCAAGCCACACCACTTTCTAATGCACTAGTCAAAACATGGTCAGAGAATAAGAGCGTAAAAGCACCGACACCTTGGCTCATCCAGTACCAAAATTACTATCATGATCAAGTAATTAAAGGTGAACGTTTTGTTGTTAAAAAGACAGCAGAAGACAGCCCAATTGAGCGCTTGGTCAATATCAGTGTAAGACAGCAGCAATCAGATTATTACCAGTTAGCCAATTGGGCGGTGGCAAAAGGGGACCGCTTTATTGCATTAAGCGAAGATTTGACTGGCGAAGAGCACTACACGCTGACGCTGGTGGATCGTGTATCGAAGCAGGAAATCGTGCTTAGCCAATCTGCAACGACCCAAGCTATTTGGTCTGAAAATGGCCAATACCTCTATTTTTTGGCGGCAGAAGAAAGCCGTTCTTCTAGCTTATTACAGCGCTATGATGTGCTGAGCAAGCAGACAAAAACCCTATGGGAGTGGGCTGATCCGCAGTGGATCATGTCTCTCTATTTGGCAGCGGATCCGCATTTTGCCCTCGTGCAAGTCAACAACGAGAACAGCAGTGAACAACGTATTTTAGAGACCAACAGCTCTCACTTAAGCCTTCCGCTTCGTGCCGCACAGCCGGGTATTGAATACTACGCAGACGTTGCTAATGGTTGGCTCTACATCAATAGTAACTTCAACGGCAAGTTTGCACTCTACCGTCGATTACTGAGCATGAATGAAAACCCTTGGCAGCTTTTTTATGCGCCAGATGATCATTCCACGCTGGATAATTTCTATTTATATCAAGCTGGCGTTGTGGTTAAAACCAACCAAGCACAGCATTCTCAACTGGCCATTATGGATCAGCATGGAAAGTTGAGAGCATCACAGCCTTTGGCAACAGAAAGTGAGGTCGCTTGGGTCTCTCGTAACGGTGATTGGCAAAGCAATAAACTGCGCGTGCGTTCAATGTCGATGGTTTCTGCAGGAGTTTGGCGTGAGTTTGATGTGGCAAGCTTACAATGGAAGCGACTGGGTCAAGACCACTATCCTGCTTATTTACCGGAACAGTATGAGTCACAACAGATTGTGGTGGATGTTGATGGCGTGGCTATTCCTGTCACTTTGGCGTACCGAAAAGACACCTTGAGCGCACAGTCCAGCGTCTTTCTTTATGGCTACGGCGCGTATGGCGTCACTATGCGTCCGTACTTTATGCCACAAGTGATCAGTTTATTGGATCAAGGCGTAATTTATGCGATTGCTCATGTGCGCGGTGGTGGTTATCACGGTGAATCATGGCACCGCGCTGGGTCTGGCATTCTGAAAAAAATAGGCATCTCAGATTTCCTGAACGTCGCCTCTTCATTGCAGCATTTTAATAACGGCCAACGCGCTATTTATGCGATTGGCGGCAGCGCTGGTGGAACCTTAGTTGCGGCCGCGGTTAATCAAAACCCAGCACTTTTTGCTGGAGTGGTGCTGCAAGTGCCTTTTGTGGATGTGCTTAGAAGCATGTCCACAGAAGACTCCTCTTCACTCTCGGTGCAGCAGCGAGAAGAGTGGGGAGATCCTAGCCAGCCATTGCAACGCTCAGCAATTGAAGCTTATGACCCACTACTCAATATTCAAGCCAAACCTTATCCGCCAACCCTCGTCCGTGTCGGGTGGTTTGATAACCGTGTCCCTTATTGGGAAGGCGCGAAATACATAGAAAAAATGTCGCTGATGAGCACGGGTAGCGGGCCTTACTTGTTATGGACGGACTTCAATAGCGGGCACAGTAGCGATTCACGTAAGGCACTACAGCAACAGGCCGTGGAATACGCCTTTCTTCTTACCATAGATAAAAACAAAAAAGCGGAGCAGTAAATGAAGCTTTCTCCAATCACCGCAGCGGTGCTTAGCGTGCTTGCGGTAGGGTCAGTGCATGCCGAATTCAGCCTAACCAAGCTTGAAGAAGTGGTGGTGAGTGCCAATAAAGTAGAACAGCCGCTGTCAAAAGTCGCCGGCTCAATATCAGCGATTGACGGTGAAACCATTGAAAAACAAGGCGCGACAGAACTGTATGATGTATTGAGTCATGAACCCGGAATCAGTGTTACGGGTGGCGCTGGTCGGCCACAAAACATCACGATTCGAGGGATGACGGGCAACCGCATTGCGATCATTCAAGATGGCGTCGCCGCATCGGACGGCTATGGTGCCAATGACATTAACGATAAGGTAGGCCGCAATACTTTCGCCTTAGACAACATAAAAAGCATTGAGGTTGTGAAAGGGGCAGGGTCTACCATTCATGGTTCGGGCGCGATCGGCGGCGTTGTGGTTGTCACCACAAAATCGCCGGCGGATTATTTGCAAGGACGTGATTTCTATATTGATGCCTCTGGCTCTTACACCGGCATCAGTAATCAATATAAGAGCAGTAGCACGCTAGCGGTGCGCAATGGAAATGGTGAAAGCTTGGTGACCATTTCATATTGGCAAGGTGAAGAGACACGCAACTTTAACCAAGATCTCTATAACCGAGATATTGAAGGATTCAGTGCATCGTTAGCTCACGATCACATGGTCAATGATTCGCTGTTACTCAGTGCAAAATTTAACGCCTATAAAGATGAAAACATCCGCAAAGAAGGCATTGCTTCCATTCAACGCGATGACAAATGGGAAAGCAAAGAATTTTTTGAACAGGAACAGCACCAAACCTTATCGGCATCATTGGGGGTGCAATTAGATACCCTTTCTTTCTGGGCAGACCATGTGGACGCCAAGCTTTACTGGCGTGATAGTCAAAGTGATACTCAAACCAATCGCTTATTGACCAAAGAACATGCCTTTTTCGACACCCTTGAATTTCGTCGTGAGAGACGCGATGAAAGTTTTTCTGATCAGTTGATAGGGCTATCGGTTGATTTAGAAAAAGCAGCACGAGTCCACAACATCGAACACCAATTTATTTACGGTGCAGTGCTTAATACCAATCGTTATGAACGCCCTCGTCACGTGGATACCAAGGATTCCAATGGGGAAACCTACGAAAATATTATTCCGTTTGCACCGGCGAAGGCCTATGGTTTGGGCGTCTATTTGCAAGATAGATTCAGCCTTAACCAGTGGACATTTAGCGCTGGTTTACGTTTTGATTTGAATAACCTTACTCCTCAGTCAGAGCAACCTATTGCTGGTTTTGCTGTTAGTGAAATTCAAACCAGTGAATGGTCACCGAGCGCATCCGTAGCTTACCAGTGGACGCCATCATTCAACAGTTACCTCAGTTACAACCACGGCTACCGCGCTCCGACCTATGACAAAGCCTACGGTGCGGCAGACCACAGCTTTGTTCCACTGACGCCGTTTTTTATCGCGCCTAACATGAATTTACAGGCTGAAACCAGTGATAGTTTTGAGTTGGGTTCAAAATACGATAATGGCCAATCTCAAGCTTATGTCGCGGTTTTTTACTCTCTCTTTGACAATTTCATGGACACCAAAGATGTGGGATTTGATAGCGATAGAGGCGCTTGGATCAAGCAGTACCAAAATATTAATGGCGTCGAAACGTATGGCGTGGAGTTCACCTTCGCCCATCAACTGAATCAACATTGGTCAACCACGTTCAAAGCGGGTTATGTGGATGGCAAAGATGATCAAGATGAATACGTTCGTACCATCACGCCGTGGGAAGGAAATGGACAACTAAATTACCAGCAGCAAGATTGGGATGCCTACGCACGTTGGAACTGGGCGAGCTCAATGGATCGAGCACCAGCATGCTCTGATGATATCGGCCGTAAAGCGCAATGCGCGCAAACGTCGGCATGGTCTACGGTCGATCTTGGCGTGAGTTATCAAGTGATGCGTGACCTTGATGTGAGCCTCAACATCATGAACCTATTTGACCGTGAATACGTTCGTTACCAAGACGTCGCAGGTGTAAGTCAAAGTCAAACTCTCTATTCCACTGAGCCCGGGCGTTACTTTACCGCTACGGCTAAATACGTGTTTTAGGAGCTAGAGATGAAAAAAATTATCGTTCTGAGCACCTTGCTATGCTTGAGCCATTCCGCCTTTGCGGGGGAGTGGGACTATCCACTGGCGAAAACGACCATTGCAACGAAAGAGTCGGCTGAGCTGTATTTGAGCTCGCTTTATCCTGACGTTGGGACACTGAAGTTTCGTTATCAAACCGAGAGTTTACTGGGAAATCATTACAACTTTGATGTATGGCAGAACGGCCAATACCAACCGCAAAAAGCGTTAGTGCTCTCGACCGATCAGTCCGGCGTAGTGACGCGCGTGTTCAAAAGTTTGCACAATACGGTCGAGCGAGATGGCGTTGCATTGGTAGCGGCAGAGCTCGAATCGCCCCGCCGATTGATGGCGAATGAACCGCCTGCACTCTCATCGGGAGATGTGCAGAGCATCAATGTGCAACTTTTTGATCCCGATTTAAGAACCATGGATCAACTGCCTGCGCCAGATTCGGCGTGGAATGACCTTGCTGATTACCCAAACCAGCCGCACTACCAAAGTGCGAATGTCGAGATGTTGCAAAGTGCAGGTAAATATTACTTAGCCAATGAACGAGTACGACAAGTTGATGCCACCGCCATACAGCAACAAGATGATGCCAAGCAGTGGGTTGATAGCGGTGTTGGCTTACTTAGCGCTGAAAACGTGGCGCAATGGAACTCAGATGCTGAAATTCTCTCCATGGACATGCTTGATGATCGCTTTGTACAGCTGATGGCTTTTTACCATCTTGATCAATCGATTGATTATACCAAACAGCTCGGTTTTTCCTTGTTTAGTGAACCCGTGAGGTTTGATGCGAGAGGTTTATCTAGCAACAACTCTTCTTATTATGTTGGCCCGAAAGCAGTGTTGTTTGGTGTTGGGGGCTCGCCCGATGCATTAGATGCCGACGTGGTTACCCATGAGCTTGGGCATGGAATTCATTATCAAATCGTTCCCGATTGGGCTTATGGACATTCGGGCGCGATTGGTGAAGGCTTTGGTGACTATTGGGCGGGTTCGCACAGTTTTCGCCGCCAGTATACACAAGGAAAAGCGTTCGAAATTGACACCGTGTTTAATTGGGATGGCTATTTTGGTACTCGTATTTCGACACGCAGTTTGTGGAATCAACGGGCAAAATATTTTGCATCCGCAGAGTATCGAGCGCATGAAAGTGTTGCAGGTGAGTTGGGTGACGAATTGTGGTCTACCCCTTTATTTCAAGCGCTGAAACAGGCCGTGAATGAGTACGGTCAAGAAGCGTTTGCTGAATTTGACCGTATTGTTCTTGAATCAATGTACGGCTTAGGTCGTGGTCTAAAAATGCATGATTTGAGTGAAAGCATGCTGTATACCGCCAAACAGCTGTACCCGCATCGCGCTTATGATGCGATGCTATTACAGCAATTTAAGCAACATAACTTAGTCCAAGAACCCTTCAAATTCCTGTTGGAACGTCGATTTGTGATGCCAACGGATCCGCTGAACGTGCACATTCAGGCCACGAATCGCCAAGCAAGTTTACAAACGGTAGCCACTTTGCAAGGTGAAACCGTTACTTTCGCTAGCGAAAAATTCCAGCAGCAGCAATGGAGCATCGCGCTGCCAACCACCTACACCTGCGGAGTCAAACAGACTCTACTGTTTGAATCGAGTTATCAATATCAACCGTACCTTGCGATGCAATCTGACAAGCAAACTTTATCGTTTATCGTGGGTAAGCCACAGCTTGCAACGCCGCCAGTAGCGATACATTCAGTATTGAAAGACGCCAGTATTGACAGTACAGACACGGTTACGTCCGGATTTAAGAGCTATGGCTTGACGATCGATGTTGGCAACGCATTGATTGATGAAGATTTTGTGGTTCGCCTGCAGTTATCGCACCCAGAGCTACAAGAGCTGCGCGTTACCTTAATTTCACCCGCAGGGACACGCGTCGAATTACTCAACCAAGCACCATCGGCCATCAATGGTTTTGATGACTATTGGGTGCTGGCACATGATGCCATATTGGGCTCTTTACAAGGCGAAGCCCTAAGCGGCTACTGGCGTTTGGAAGTGGTTGACTACAACCCGGGAAATTCCGGCACCTTGATTGAATGGGGGGTAGGCCGCCTAGCGGGCTATCAATGCCCTCAACCTGTGACCAACGCACTTTCACCTGAAACAGGTGGCGGTTCGACTTCACTGCTCTTATTACTTCCTCTCGCGGCATTCGCTATAAGACGACGTAATTTGTTGGCTATTTTTTCACTTAAACTGAAGAACACATAACTATGCACTTAAGACTTTCAACACTTTCGCTGGCACTTTTACTGGCTGGTTGTGGTGGCGGTGGAAGTGGAGATGTAGCTAATACATCTTTACCCAGCCATAAAATTAGCGGGCAAATTCAAGCGCAAAACGTCGCACTTGATGCCACTGTCTGCATTGATTCTAACCAAAACTTTGCCTGTGATGTGGGCGAAATCAGCACGCAAGCCGATAGCCAAGGGCGCTACACCCTCACGAGTGACAGCACTCAAATCTACCGTTTTCCTATTGTGGCTGACGTTTCTACTGGCATTAGTGTCATGACGAGAAGTCGCCAAACCAGCCAATCATCGATCCTGATTGCGCCCGCATTGGGCAAAAGCAGTGGCAACATCCTCAACGGTGTGAGTTCTATTTTTGCCGGCATTATGCTGGATGGAAATACGGAGAAAGAAGCGAATCGCTTGCTTGCCGAGCAGCTTTTGCAATTAGGCGTTGAAGTGAATGGTGATATTTCACAAAACTTTAGCCACACAGCATTGGCAATATTGGATGCCAATGCTGTCGTGTTGCTCCAAAAAGCGAAAGCAAGTGAACGAATTGATTTGCTGGCAACGCTTGGGCAAACCATGGCAAAAAACACACCACTGATTGCCTCTGAGATCGTTTCTGGCGAAAAGATGACCGAATATGCTAATACATTGATGGCGCAAGTATCGGAAGAGCGACCTCTGCAAGACACGGGCATTATTCAGTTCTATTCCGATCAAGGCGCACAAGCGCGGGCTGATGCTGATTATCCCGGTCAAGATGCTGAATATGGCCTAGATATTACCGCCAAAAATGGCGTGACGGGTAAGAGCTTTGCGTTCATCAAATTAGATGCGACTGGCAATGAACTTGAGGCTGAAGCGAGCGATTGGTCATGCGTTAAAGATGTTTACAGTGGACTTATTTGGGAAGTGAAGTCAGAAGATGCCGCGTCTTTGAACTATAAAGAACGGTTGTTTGCATTAGAAATTGCCGACAAGTTTATCCCTTTTGCAAAAGATGTGACGGCTGCTTCCTGTCAGGCGGCAGGTGATACTATTTGCACTACGCAAGATTACATCAATCGTATCAATCAAGATAAATTGTGTGGGTTACAAACGTGGCGTTTACCGACCAACAGCGAGCAATACATGATGCTCGATTTAGGCGAATTGGGTGACGATGCAGTTGGTTTCAACCAGCACTATTTCCCGCATCAGCCGCAGAACACCGAATTTTTTGATGGGCATACGTGGACTTCTGGCATTGCTTATCTCAATACCTCTCAATTTCAAAGCGATGGTTCGATGCAATATCTTTACACGGCGCTGTCTGGTGCAACCAAAGGGGAACGTAGCCCAATTGAACTCTACTCCAGCAGTACGGCGGCGGACAATGACCCGTCTTATGTCTCGCCGATTCGAGTTGTTGCAACCAAGGAGAACAACCAATGAAATCTCATTTAATCGCGGCTTCTTGCTTGATCTTTTCTGCTGTCGGCGTCGCCCAAGAGTGTTCTCCTGATATGACGAAAAGCGCACCCAACACGCGCTATGTCTACAGCGAGCAGGGGACGATCAAAGATAAGCTCACTGGTTTAACGTGGATGCGTTGCCAAGTTGGTAAAACATGGAATGCCGCTACGGAGCAGTGTGATGGCGAAGCGACCGGGTTTCGTTGGCAAAGTGCTTTGCAAGAAGTGGCGGCTATCAACCATCCTCAAAGCCGACATGCATTGCACCAATTTGCCAGCCAAGCCGAATGGCGATTGCCGAATATTAAAGAGTTAGTGTCATTGACTGAAATGGCGTGTTTTGGCCCAGCGATGAATAGCAGAGCATTTGCCCAAGGCTTTAAGTATGAAACAGGCAATATCTTGTCGTATTTATGGAGCCAATCACCCCATTTAGCGAGTGGTCATGTATGGTCTTTTGATTCCGTCAATGGCGAAATTTACCACTACGCACCGAATTTTGAATTTGGTGTTTTGCTGGTGGCTGAAGAATAAGTGTTATGAAATGACGCCACTTACGCTGTCAGGGAAACGATCAGTCATGTCATGTTGACATGACGATCGGTGTTTTGTTTTACTTCAGCAGCACCTAAGATTTGATCCATAGTTGTTGAGATAGGGCAGATGGAGAATTCAAACAGCTTCCAAATAAGGAAGCTGTTTGAATAAGTAAACAGGCTGTTTACTCGGTTAGTTCAAGAAAATAGCCAGTTGTGATAGCGCTCCAGCGCGAAGCACACCATCGGCCGTATCTTGTGGTGCGAGAAAGGTTGTGTGTGTACCACTGTCCATTTTTACGAAGACTTTAGACGTATTAGTGATTACATCAGAGGGTACTGCGTTGGCTAATCCCAATAGTATTGCTAGGGGTTCGGTGCCTGCACGTGTATTTGTGACATTGTTAGGCACACTCTCGTCTCCCGCCACTTGCAATAAATAAGTAGGGATTGTCGCGGTTCCACCACTGATTAGGTAACTTGCGTTTGTGTATGGATCCATAGTATCGAGCAAGGTTTGAGTCGCGTAGGTAAATTGATCCAACTGACTTTGCAGTGCCGCTTTGTCTGAGGCAGAGGCTGTGTTTTCAAACGTGGTGTAGCAAACTTTCTCTGTTAACCCTGGACAGTATTGCTCGGCGAATGCTTTGTATTTGGGGCTCGCACTTAAGGCGAGATTATGTTTAATGAGTGGGCCATAGTTTGCTGAACCCATTAACAAGTTACCGATTTGACCACCTGAGTTTGCAATGGCCATTCCAGAGAATTTATACAGCGCATCACCATTAGCATCACCGATAGTGCGGTTCGCATTCGCGACAGCGCTTAAGCCGACGATTCCTCCCAATGAGTGGCCAAGGAATTTTGGTGGTGTCGTCGCGGTATTGTCTGCGTTTGCTAATTGGGAACCAACAAACAACCCTGCACTTTGTGAGTAAGTAATGGCCGCACGCAGCCCCATGATATCTAAGATACTCTGACGCGTGTTGTCACGAGCGACGGCCAAGTTGTTCAAATTGAGGTACGCTAGAATATCGGCATTAGCTGAGCGCTGTGCATCTAAACTGCGAGCACCATGCAGTGGTTGATCAATGGCAATCACGGCGATACCAGCATTGGCTAAATGTGCTGCTGTGAAGTACGCATCTTCTTTAACAGAAGTTATACCGTGTTGGTAAATCACGATCGGCCAGTTTGTTCCCGCGTTAGGAGTAAACAGTAAGAAATCAACGTCTTCTAACGATTTCACCTTAGGTACAGGGCTATAGCGTGTAATGATGCGCTGAGGATCGAGTGGGCTGCCATCAGACTTTGTGAGGGTCAAACCCACCAGTTTAAGCTGTTCACTTGGGCTGGTTGCTAGTTGAGTCACGTCGATATTGTTAGCAATGAGCTGATTGGCGATGGTGGCTTTTTCATTGTCATCTGCCAAAGCATTTTTAATCAAGGCCAAACTTGGCATTGCTGATTCAAACGGCTGTGAGTTCCAGTTGCTTCCTTGCTCTAAATAATAAGGGAGCTTAACCGTTCCAGTCGTGACATTAACGTGATAACTGCTGGTGTATTCATTTTTAATAAACGCTTTAGCGGTTGTTTTTTCTGCGCCAATGTAAGTTTGAAAATTTGCATCGTTATCAAGTGCGGTTACAAAATCGGTTGTAGCACCAAAGCTCATGGTGTAGGCGGCGCTCAAATTAAGGTTGTTTGGGTTCGCACCTTGCTTCCAAATGTTGCCAATATCTGTCGTTGCAAGGCCTGCGGCGGTGGCGCCTTTCACACTGTAAAGTGTCTGACCAACAGATTGAGTACTAAACCAAGTTGAATAAATAATCTTGGTTTGATCCACCCCTGCCAAAGCGAAAATGCTTTCCACGCCTTGGGTCACTTTTTGTAATGCCCCTAGCTTATCATCGGTATAGATTTTCACTTTGGACTTCAACGCGGCGTAGCTGCTGGATGTGCCTGCAATATTGCCATTCACATCGGTAATCTCATCTGTCACGGCTAAAATATATTCACTGGCAGGGTTGAGCGCTTTGTTTGGCACGATCGCAATTTTATCGCTGCTGGCACTGGCGATGGCAGCAAAGTCGGTGTTCAATGTCAGCACGTTTTTAACCGTTGGGCTGCCAATCATACTGTCGGTCAGTTCAATTAAATAAATACCGTTAGAGATAAGACCGTCAGCCAATCCTACGCCTTCAAAGTCTAAAAACAGTGGCATTGATGTTGACCAACCATCCATGGTACCCATAGCGGCGACTGGATTGGTTAAGGCGTCATCACCCTTGGTTGGAATTTCTAACGTGCCGTCTTTGGCATTCATGAGTGCAAAAGAGGGTAGTGGTACGTTTGCGTTTGCGCCGCTGAGCGTGAATTTTATGCTGGTGTCGCGTTTTAACGCGTCTTGAATGTAGGCTTCGTAAGTGGGTGTTGTGCTTGCTCCCGAACTGTTCGTTTCATCACCACAACCGACTAACCATAACGCAGAGCAGAGCAGCGATATTTTGAATGTTGTTTTAAGCATGACTTATCCCTGAGTTTAGTTGAATGTGTAGTTAAGTTGAATAGCGCTAAGGTAAGCAGTCCCTTGCGATTCAAACGTCAATGTTTCATTGAGTTTGTTGGTTTCGGTAAACGTGCCGCTTTTACTTTTCACCAGTGCAAAACCCGCATCAATGGATAGCGAGTCGCTGATCACGTAGCTCACGCCTGCTGAATACCAATAACGGTCGCTATCTGGAATACTCAATGTGGCTTCGCCCGCTTGTTCATCAAAAGCAAAACCGGCGCGTAGTGTCCAAGTCGAGTTTAATTGATAAGTTGAACCCAATGACCAACGGCCACTGTCTTCATACTTTTCAGATTTATAAAAACACTCTCCGTTGGTACATTGTGATGACGTTGCTTTTAACTCTTTGAATGAACTCCAGTCGGTACGTTGGTACCCGTAATGCAACGCCACGCTATCAGTGAGTTGGTGAAATGCGGAAACTTCCCACATCGCAGGTAGCGTGATTTTTAAACGTCCTTCAACAACAGCGTTTGTTGCAACACCTGAGCTATAGCTTGAAAACTCACCATCATCAAAATCCAGATCAACAGCAGAGCGGTAAGCAAAACCGACACGGTGGTTTTGGTTGAACTCATATAAGCTACCTATGTTCCAGCCCAAAGCCACGGTTTCGCCAGTCATTCCGACTAGGTTGTCAGAGGCAGAGCCGCCAGTAAATACGGCTAAAGCACCTTTATGTCGTGTCAGTTTTGCTTCGGCATAGACGAGGTTAATACCCGCAGCGAGACTAAGCTGTTCGTTAACACGGTAGGCAATATTCGGGTTTAAATTGACAGAAAGAAGAGAAGTATCGCCTGCAAGATCACCTGCATAAATATCATTAGGGTAGTCTGTAGCTACGCCGTAAGTAGTGAATATTCCCATCCCCCAAGCCCATTTTTCATTGATTGGACTGACGTAGTAAGCCGCGGGAACGACTTGCAGTGGCGCAACATCGTTCATTTTCTGTTGGTTTTTCACATCATATACATCAACCTCTGGGTCAACGATGGACAGTGCACCAGAAAACTGCGTCGTATCAAACCGTGTCATGGCTGCGGGGTTGTGTGCAATCACACTCGCGTTATCGGCCACCGCTCCTTCACCAGAGAAAGCACGTCCTAGCCCTGAGGCTGAATGCTCTGCCACTTGGAAGCCTGCAGAGTGAACATTAAACGCTGTCAATATTGATAGCGCGAGTAGCGTGCGGGGTTTGATGATCATTCTCGACCTCCTAAGGCCTTGTTATGGTAGTGGCATTGCAATGCGAGATGTTAATTTTGTGTTGCTGATATGTCAAAGGAGGTGATGTCTTTATTTCAATTGGCGGCGAATGATAGTGTGTAAGTATTTGTAAATCAAATGAAAAGTTGACAGTTTTGGTATGACCAGTAGAGTTGTGCTTATTTGGCAGGGTAATTGGTTTAGCTTGTGCTAAAGTTAATTTTTATGCTTCAACACGTTCATAATATTGATGTTTTGGTGGGTGAGTTTAAATTATTTGACCAAAAAAATGGTGAAGAAACAGAGGCAGTCACTATGGTGTTTGCAACTACCTCTGTGGTGGGTTTAACGGCCAACAAAAGCAATAACGACACGGTCATTATTTAACGTTCTAGAGAACAGATAGGCATTTTGCTGTTCAATCTCATGATGAATGCCTGCGCCAATGGCAGGGTGTGATTGACGAAATTGGCCTAGCGTTTGCCAATGCTTCAGCAGCGCTTGTCGCTCTTCATCCAGTGACCACACCATGTCAGAACGCGTGCCTTGGTGAAAATCATCGGCGTAAGGGCCAACTTGACGTGCGACTTCATCACCGTAGTAAATTTGCACCGCACCCGGTGCGAGAAGCAATGCATTGGCGGCATTACGCTGCATTTCAAAGGAGTTAAAACGGCTAAAAAACAGCTCGGTATCGTGAGAAGAGAGGTAGCTCACGGGGGTAAAATCTGGGTATTTCGCTAGCGTTTGCGCGTAGTCGCGGTACACCATCGCCATTTGGCTTAAGCAGGCTGCGCCTTTATCGACTCTTTTTTGCATATCAAAGTTGATCAGTGCATCAAAGCCATCATCAAAATAGGGGCTGCGGTAAGCTGAATGGCCCCATACTTCGCCCATCATCCAAAAGGGTTGCCCTTGCTGCCCGTTTTGCTCGCGCCAAGCTTCTAAACTGCGTGATGCCTCGCTTTTTAAGCGTCGCCATACCTCGCCTTCCACATGTTTTACGGTGTCGACGCGGTAACCATCAATACCAAAGCGTTTAACCCAATCGGTTTGCCACTCAATTAAGTAATCGGCAACGCTATACTGTTCGCGCGCTACCACGCGAGTGCCGGGGTTATTAAGTAGCCACTGCGGCGGCGTCACCGCTTGTGTTGATTCAGTGCGAAAATCCGGTAAGCCGGCCAGCGTCATCGTGATATCGCTAGATCCGGGTTTCTGGTAGCCGGGCAACCCAGCGCGAACCCAATCCTTGCCCCACCACTGCGACCAGTTGGCGCTTTGATAATCAATGGATTGATTGTAGCTGTGCCAGTTTTCTTCAGCTTTCGGCATCCAATCAACCCATTTTTGCGGTAAATTTTGGGGATTAACCACCTCAATCTGATCAAATTGCAGGTCAGCCAAGGTGGCGTAGCCGGAATGGTTGAGCACCGCATCGAGCAAGATTTTTATGCCTCGTTTATGCGCTTCAGTGACCAGCGTTTTGAGATCCTCCTCATAACCAAAATTTTGATCGATCTTGGTAAAATCACGCGTCCAGTAACCGTGATAGGCATAAAAAGGGAACGAGCCACTGTCACCACCGCCGACAAAACCGTGCACCTGTTCCACAATCGGCGAAAGCCAAATCGCGTCGGTGCCTAAGCTTTTGATGTAATCGAGTTTGGCAATCACACCTTTTAGGTCGCCACCGTGGAAAGTGCCCACTTCTTCTTTGCCATCTTTTTTACGGCCATAGCTATTGTCGTTACTTGGGTCACCATTGTTGAATCTGTCCACCATCACAAAGTAAATCGTGGCATTGCGGTAGGTAAAGGGTTCGCTGGCGGCATCCGTTGCGGGGGCAAGCAGCACCAATCCACCACTGGTTGGTGACGGCATTAAGGTGACTTGGCTATTTTTCACGCTGAGGATTTGGCCGGTAAATGTCTCTTTTAGTAGTGTGCCATCGAGGAACGTATTGCCCAGTTGTAAGGTCACTTCGCCGCCTTGGTACTGCTCGCACGAAACACTCGGTATCGGCCGTTTAAATTTGCTAGTAGTGGATTTTTTGGCTTGGCGGACAAAGGTTAAGGTCTGCTGCTCGTCATCATAAGCGAAGGCGTAATCGCCAGTGAAACGTATCGTCAGCGGCAGTTCGGTTTCTTGCCCACAATTGAGAGCAATGGGCGCGTTGAATTTGATGCTCTGCTGAGCTGGCGCGCTGCACTGGCCCTCAATCCCTGACACTTTTATTGTGTAGCTTTCTTTGGTCAAGGGAATGACTAAAGGCGTTTTCGCATCCAGCGGAAAGTCGCGGCTAGTCGTGGTGGTCGAAATGGTCAGATTGGGCGCGGCAAACACAACAGGCGCGGCAGCGCAAAGTGCGAGTGTTAACGTGGAGAATTTCATGCTCTATCCTTGGCCTTCATGGGTTAGGGTGATTCGTTTTTGCATTATCGTCAGTCGCTGTAGGGCGAGGTGCTTCATCGCTAACAATAAAAGCAGAGAGAGAAGTTGACATCATTCTTGTGCCTAAGCCTTAAGAATTTGGCGTTGATCACAAAGCATGGTTTGGGGGCGTAGAAGCGATGAATTTTCCAGCGATATAAATTGTCAACGTGTAGTGAATCTCACAACTTCGGCGCGTAATCTTAACTTATTCGGTAGATTCATTGAGCCGTCATCGAAACCTGCTTAGGATGACGGCAATTAAGTCAAAGGAGACAACCAATGGTTGCTAAAGTAACAATCGCGCCGCAAGGGCCAGATTTTTCAGAGCTAGTACAAGGTTACTGGCGTTTGGCAGATTGGGGCATGACGCCACAACAGCGTTTAACGTTTTTAAAACAGCACATTGAATTGGGCATTAGCACGGTTGACCATGCGGATATTTATGGTAACTACCAGTGCGAGAAACTGTTTGGTGAAGCCTTAGCGCTGGAGCCCGCGCTGCGCGAGCAGATCCAAATCGTCACTAAGTGCGACATCAATTTGTGTGGCGCAAAAACGCCGCAGCGTAAGATAAACCACTACGATACCAGTTCTGCGCATATCTATCAGTCGGTCAATAATTCGCTGGAACGACTTGGTGTGAGCGAAATCGATCTGCTGTTGATCCACCGCCCAGATGCCTTGATGGATGCCGATGAAGTCGCCGAAGCGTTTTCTGAACTGCGCAAAGTGGGCAAAGTGAAGCACTTTGGTGTATCTAACTTCAGCCCGCGCCAGTTTGAGCTGCTGCAATCTCGCCTAGGTAAACCGTTAGTGACCAACCAAGTGGAGATGAACCCGCTCAATTTCGATGTGGTGCACGATGGTACCTTGGATCATTTGCAAACGCAGCGCATTCGCCCAATGGCTTGGTCTTGTTTAGCTGGCGGCGAGATTTTTAACGGCCAGACTGAACAAGCCAAACGCGTGCGCAGTGAGCTAGAAGCGATCGCCCAAGAAATCGGCGCAGACAGTATTGATCAGGTTATTTACGCTTGGGTATTGCGTCTGCCTTCTAAGCCGCTGCCGATTATTGGCTCTGGTAAGATTAACCGCGTCAAAGCGGCAATTGCTGCGCTTGATTTAGAACTGACCCGCGAGCAGTGGTATCGGGTTTGGGTCGCCGCCAAAGGGCATGGCGTGCCATAGAGCGGATGTTTTTTGGAACAGGTGCTTTTTGGAACAGATGCTTTTGAAAACAGATGTTTTTGCCCCGCGATACGCTTTTCGTATTGCTATTATTTCAGTATTACGATTAGGTTTTAATCTCACTCTCCCAACCAGCCCTCAGTGGCTGGTTTTTTTGTCTACTTCCCATTCACGTCATCCAGCCAGCCATTAACGCTGCATAATCCCCCTTTATCGCAAAGTGGCGCATCTGGCCTATTTGCTGCGTAATCTGTCGTCATCAAGCAAATTTCATCACCAACGAATGAAAGGGACCATCATGATGACGACATTTTCTTATTCACGCTCACTTCGCAAACTGCTACTCAGTGTCGGGTTGCTGCTAAGCATCACGGCTGTTCAAGCTAATCCAAGCGACGCTTTAATTATGCAGTACAACCAAGCGGCCGAAGGCGACAGTGACAAAGTGGAGCTTGTGCTTCACCAACTAGAGCAGTTGATTAAACAGCAAGGGGCCAAACCGCTCAGCTTAGCTTATCTGGGCAGTGCACAAACCCTGCAAGGGCGTGATGCATTCATGCCTTGGAATAAGATGAGATACGTCGAAGAAGGCTTGGCCACCATAGACAAAGGCCTGACTTTACTCAGCAATCACCCGCAGCCGCTTACTGAACAAGAGCGCGTCATGGGGCTGCCGGATAGCTATTTAACGCGCGCGGTTTCGGCCGCGACTTACACCTCACTGCCCGATATGTTCAACCATTTTGAGCGTGGTTATGATTTGTATCTCGACCTTCTTGTTGAACCCGAATTGACTGCACAACCTTTTGCCGCCACTGCTTGGGTTTATCGATACGCCATTCAAGCCGCCCTTCGTGCCAACGACATTCCTCAAGCAGAGCAATGGCTTGCCCAGATGCAAACTCATCAGAAGCAAGGTAAGCAAGTTGACAACCAGCCAGCGGAGCATCCGCAAATCATCCAAGCCAAGGCTTTGATTACAAATGTGTTGATTGAAAACGGATTGACTGAAAAAACGCATGAATTGAAAAGCGAATGAGGGAGGGCAACAAAATGCTACGATTTGAACAGATCAGTAAAACCTATCAATTAGGTATGCAGCCGCTGCTGGCGTTGAGCGAGGTGAATGGCGAAGTCAAACAAGGTGAAATGCTAGCGCTGTGCGGCCCGTCAGGTTCGGGAAAAAGCACTTTGCTCAATATATTGGGTCTGCTTGATCAAGATTACCAAGGTGACATTGAACTGGCGGGTTACCCTTACCCAACCGATCCAAGAGAGGCGGCGGCGCTGCGCCGCAAAAAATTAGGCTTCGTTTTCCAAAAATTCAACTTAGTTCCGGTGATGACAGCGGCGGAAAATATTGCTTACCCATTGACGCTAAACGGCTACAGCCTGCGCGATCAGCGTACTTTAACGCGCACTATGCTGGCCAAAGTGGGGTTAGAAACGCTGGCTCACCACCGGCCGGATCACCTTTCAGGCGGTCAGCAACAGCGCGTAGCCATTGCGCGCGCGCTGATCCATAACCCAGAAATGGTGATTGCCGACGAACCTACCGCCAGTTTAGATAGCCATACCGCCAATGTGGTGATCGACATCATGAAAAGCCTTGGACACGAAATGGGCACCACTTTTATTGTGGCTACGCACGACGCGCGCATGGCCAACCGCTGCGACCGAACCTTGCAGCTTGTGGATGGCAAAGTGATTCAGGAGGCGATGAAATGGGCAAGCTGATTTCTATGGAATGGCGTATGGCGGCGCTGAACTTACTGCGTAATCGCCGCCGCAGCCTGCTTTCGGTATTGATCATTGCCATTGCTGTTTTCGCATTGACCAGCGCCGGAGGATTTGGCCTTTACACTTACCAAGCACTGCGCGAATCCACTGCGCGCGACACCGGGCATTTAACGCTCAGCCAACCGGGCTTTTTTGAGCAAGATGAAGAGTCACCACTGGCTAATGGGATTGCCGACAGTGCGTTGATTGTTGAGCGATTAATCGACGATAAGCGGATACGAGGCATTCAGCCACGCATTGAGTTTAGCGGGTTGGTCTCTAACGGTAGCAAATCGACCATTTTTGTCGGTTCCGGCGTTAACCATAAAGAGTTTGATATGAAAGGGCCATTTTTGGACGTTCGCCAAGGCAAAACCTTGTCCAACATTGACTCCCCTCGATTTGATGCGAGTGAGCCGGAAGTGATGCTGGCGGTGGATCTCGCCAAAAACTTAAACGTGTCGATTGGCGACTGGGTTACTTTACTGACCAGTACCGCTGATGGCGCGCTCAACGCGGTTGATTTCAAAGTGCACGGCATCTATTCCACGGGTGTGCCTGAATTGGATAAACGCCAATTGTATCTGCACATTCAATCGGCCTCTGAGCTGTTAGCTTCGAATAAAGTGAGCACCTTATCGCTGTTTTTGTTCAGCACCGAACAGACAGAAACCATGCGGCATTGGGTTGAAAACAAACTGTCATTAATGAGCCTTCGCCAAGCGATTCAAGTGACGCCTTGGCAGCAGCGCGCGTTTTTTTATCAAAAAGTAAAAGATCTTTACGATCGCATCTTCGGCATCATGGGCTTGGTGATGGGGTTGGTGGTTTTCGTCGCGCTATTTAACACCTTAACCATGTCGGTCACGGAGAGAACACGGGAAATCGGAACGCTGTCGGCGCTTGGCACTTACCCAAATGAAATCGTCGCCAGCTTCATACGCGAAGCCGTACTGCTAGCCATTTTAGGTACGCTGGTGGGTGCGGCGCTCAATGCCCTAACAAGCGTGTTATTGATGGTAGTCGATGTGCAAATGCCACCGCCACCGGGACGCACGGAAGGGTATCCTTTGCATATTTATTTTTCATGGGAATTGGTTCTGCTGAGTGCGTTTGGCGTACTGAGCATTTGTATTGCAGCGGCTTGGTTGTCGGCACGCAAAGGGGTCAACAAGCCAATCACGGAGGCACTGGCTTATGTATAAATGGATAATGTTATTACTGATCACGCTTAGCGGTGGCTACTCGGCCGCTGGCTGGGCGGCGCTGGATGCAGGGCAAATGACCAAAAACGCCGACCAATATCGCCTTGGTTACAGCGCGGCCAAAGTCGTCTCCTTGGTGTCGCTTTATGAACGTGGTGAGCTCGATAAAACGCGTCAATATCACGTGTATACCAAAGCCAATCGCGACTCGTTAGTGGTGTTCAAATCCTCCGTTGAAGCGGGGCAAAAAATGCTGATGCTCGATGAAAACTACTGGTTGTTGATGCCAAAAAGCCGCCGCCCTATTCGTATTACGCCAATGCAAAAACTGCTTGGTGAGGCTTCGGTGGGCGATATTTCAACACTGACGTGGAGCGAGGATTACCAAAGTCAATTGATGGGTGAAGAGCAGATAGAAACACCCAGTGGTCAACCTTACCTGACGCATAAGTTGTCATTACTGGCTGTCACAGAAGGGGCGAACTACCAGCAAATTATCTTATGGTTGGATAAAGAGAACGATTTCCCAATCAAAGCTTCTTTGTATTTACGCTCTGGAAAACTGGCCAAGCAGGCTTGGTTTCGCGCTGGTGAAAAAGAGGGACGAATGCGCGTAACCAGTATGACGCTGCTTGATCAAATTCAACCGACCAAAAAAACGGTGGTTGAGTATCAACACATCGAGCCCATGGAGCTAGATGAAAAATATTACAACCCCGCCTATCTGACTCGTAACAGTTTATCGGAGTTATGAGATGAAGCGTGTTGCGTTCGCTTTTTTAACTAGCGTATTGAGCTTAGCTGCGCGGGCAGAAGCCCCCAGTTTTGATTGGGATTGGGTAATGAGCGCATCCACCACGGCGCATCGCGACAGCCTTTTTTTTCCTAGTAATCAAGCGCGCGATACGCAGCAGATTGAGGCGTTATTGGATGTAGAAATGAGGTGGCATGGCTGGTTGGGTCTAGTGGCTATCAAACAAAACGCCTTGTGGAGTAGCGATGCACAGCAGCACGCCGACAGCGAGTTCATTCTACAAGAACTGTTTTGGCAAGGCAGCCTAGTGCTGGCTGATGTGCCGTTTGAGCTGACACTAGGAAAAGTGCGCTTGGATTGGGGAGTGGGCTACGGTTATCGTCCGCTTGATCTCTTTCAGCCTTATCGCCGCAATCCGGTCGGTATTCAGGTAGAAGAGGGGGCCGGAACGCTCTCTGCTTCTTATTATGATCAGCAAGGTGAATGGACGATTTTTTATACAGATTCCTCTTGGACAGAGCAGCAAGGCAGCGAGTTACAACAAATGACCGAACAACAAGGGGCGGGCGTAAGGCGTTATCAGTTGATGGGCAATGCCGAATGGCAGGCGATTGCTTACTATGATGACGTTCGACGCGGCGTGCTGGGTAGCTCGTTTGTTACTGTGCTCACTGACGCATGGGAAGTGCATGCGTCAGCGCTCTATCAGCGTCATTATTTAGCGTACCAACGGCCCAGCGCATTGGCTCAAGCAGCTTACTCTCAACAACAAGAGATTGAATCGCGCATGGCTCTTGAATCACGAACGCAAGGCTATCAGGCACTGGTAGGGTTCAACTGGTCGGGAAGTGATGGGCAAAGCGTCATTGCAGAATATTGGTTCGACAGTCGCAGTTGGGGAAAAGAGCAGTGGCAACAAGCGCAGACTAACGCGGACTCGGTTCGTTATCAGCATAATCAAGCGTTAGGTTGGTCTTACGTACAAGGCTATAACCACGTGAATCTCGTGCAGCATAATGTGATGTTGCATGCTTCGTTAGATAGCCAAGCTTGGCGTCATTGGCCGTGGAGCCAGAGTATTGAATGGTTGCAAGGTTTAGTGCCGACACTTGATGTGCTGATTGCACCGCAAGATGGCGGCGTGATCGCTACCCAATGGCTCAATTACTCAGCGTACGATTCGGGTACAGCCTCTATCGAAATCGAACTGGCCGCACGTTTTATGACTGGGCCTGCTGACTCTACATATGCAAACTTACCAGATAAGCATATGATTCTATTAAATATGAAAGGGAAATTCTAATGTGCGAGAAAGTTGAGATTCGAAATCTTGCCAAAAGCTTGTTATTTACTTCGCTGTTTTGTGTGGTGATCGCCTTTACCACTCAGGCCATTTGGCCCAGTGACATCACGTTGCACTTAGCAATAAGCTTTGGCTACGGTTACAGCGCAGTGGCCATTGCTCACTTACTGAGTCGCTTCGCACCGCAGTTGTCCGCACGTTTAGTGAACGTTTTTTCGCTCACGGGGTCGATGATTTTCGGTACGTTACATGCTTATTTATGGCTTAGTAAATACGCGCACTTTAGTCATTTTTCAGCAATGAAACCGGTGATTTTTCTCGGTTTCGTTTTTACTGGCGTTTGCTTTTTCTACTTCTACGCGCATGAACAAAAGCTGATTGCTGAAAAAGCGCTAGAAGCCTCCAAACGGCGTCAATCTGAACAAGAGAAAGCCTTGATTTTGAGCCAGTTGCAGCAGTTACAAAGTCAAATTGAACCACACTTC
Organism: Vibrio sp. V19_P1S1T109; assembly: GCF_002241375.1. Taxonomy (NCBI): domain Bacteria; kingdom Pseudomonadati; phylum Pseudomonadota; class Gammaproteobacteria; order Vibrionales; family Vibrionaceae; genus Vibrio; species Vibrio sp. V19_P1S1T109. The sequence goes on from NZ_NDIM01000223.1 coordinate 21,457, forward strand.
TTATTTAATACGCTTGCCAATATCAGCGTGTTGATTGGCTCTGAGCCTCATAAAGCGCAAATGATGCTCGAAAAACTAACCGACTTATTGCGTGGTTCGCTGCGTAGTAACCGCAATCGCACCACAACGCTACGTGAAGAGTTACATTTAGTCGATGCGTATTTGGGTATTCAAAAAATTCGTTTAGGTGATCGGCTGGATTATGAGATTGCAATGCCTGGCGCAGCGGATGACATTCCTTTGCCGCCGATGCTGTTACAACCTTTGGTTGAGAATGCTGTTAGCCATGGTATTGAGCCGAAAGCCGCGGGGGGGAAAGTGACCATCAAAAGTGAAATTTATGACGAGTGGTTTGAAGTCAGTGTCTGTGACAGTGGCATTGGATTGCAGCCGAGTGCTCTTTCAGCAGGACATGGTATTGCGTTGGATAATATTCGCCAACGCTTAAGCGGCCTATTCGCTGATGATGCGTGTCTCACTATCGCCCAAAATCATGATGCTGGCGTGACGGCAACGATTAGAATAAAGCGGCTATTATTGGACCAACTACAAGGAAGTGCCACATGAGTACTGTCTCTGCGACCGCTATTATTGCTGATGATGAACCGTTATTGCGGCATCATTTAAACCGTGCATTAGGAGAAGTGTGGCCAGAGCTCGATATTGTCGCGCAAGCCGAAAATGGACGCGTGGCATTGTCCATGATCGAGCAGCATCAGCCTGAGGTGGCCTTTATTGATATTCGAATGCCAGAAATGGATGGTATGTCGCTCGCAAGGCAATTGGCTGGTTTGGCAAAGCCACCACTGATTGTATTTATCACCGCCTATGATGAGTATGCCATTCAAGCTTTTGAAGCCAATGCGGCGGATTATTTATTGAAACCGCTTTCTGAAGCGCGTTTAGTGCAGTGCTGTACTAAGTTGCAGCTAAGATTAGCCGAGCATTCTTCTGAGCGACAATTACCTGATTTGCAAACCCTTTTACAGCAGATACAGCATATAAGCCAACAGGCATCGCCGTCGTTTTTAAGCTGGTTAAAAGTTCAAAAAGGTGAAGATATTCACCTGATTTCGGTGGCGGATATGTTGTACGCCAAAGCTGAAGACAAATATTTATCCATATACGTAAAGAGTGATTCTGGAGTGCAGGAGTTCTTACTGCGCAGTTCATTGAAAGAGTTGCTGCAGCAGCTTGACCCGAATCAGTTTTGGCAAATCCACCGTTCAACGGCAGTGAATGTTGCCAAGATAGATAAAGTGAAAAAAGAGTTCACGGGTAAAATGTACGTCTTGATTGGTCATGATAAGTTACCCGTCAGCCGTGCGCTGCAAGCTCAATTTAAGTCGTAACTGAATTTAAACCGCCGTTCGATTGATCGCGTGATTAGCGGTGTGCGATCTGCTTGGCGGACAGGGTAAATTGGAAGAAAGCATCCACAGACATAGGTTCAGAATAATAAAAACCTTGGATGTAACGTACACCCAACAGCTCTAATTCTCTCACCTGATCTTGGTTCTCAACGCCCTCAGCAATCAGCCGCATGTTCAATTGCTTTGCTAGTTTAATCATCGACACTAACACCGAAGTAATGGCTGAATTTTGATGCAAGCTTTTAATAAACACTTGATCAATTTTGAGAGTGTGGAAGTCGTGTTGGTGGATAAAATTTAAACCCGAGTAGCCAGTGCCAAAATCGTCAATGGCGATTTTAAAGCCTAGCTGTTTCAGTCGCTGTAAGTTTTCCATGGCTAACTTCAACTCGTCCACGTTGAAATGGTTGTCCTCGGTGATCTCCAACAGAAGTCGTGGAACAATCGCTGGGTGTTTTGT
>NZ_NDIM01000232.1:0-53308 GCF_002241375.1 Vibrio sp. V19_P1S1T109
GAATTTTATTGCACAGATGGACAGTTATGTGTAAAAAAGTGCAAAGTTTCGAGTGAATTACCACCAATTTAAGTTAAACTCCTTAAAAGTAACCTTCTTACATATTAAGGCAGGGAATAGGACCAATGAAAAAACTGCTTCCACTATTCATCAGCGCAGCATTAGGCAGCCTGAGTTCTTCAGTATGGGCGGATACTCTTACTGAAATCTATAATCAAGCCAAAGAAAATGATCCTCAGCTACTGAGCTCTGCAGCTCAACGTGATGCTGCATTTGAAGCGGTCACATCTAGCCGTGGCGATCTGTTACCACAAATCAACCTGACCGCTGGTTACAATATCAACCGCAGTGATACTGATTCACGTGAAAGCGATAAGCTCACAGCAGGCATCAGTTTCTCTCAGCAGCTTTATCAACGTTCAAGTTGGGTTTCTTTAGACACGGCAGAAAAGAATGCACGCAAAGCAGATTCTGCCTATGCGGCCACCCAGCAAGGTCTGATTTTACGCGTTGCACAAGCCTATTTTGAAGTGCTTCGCGCCAAAGATAACTTGGCATTTGTCCGTGCAGAAAAAGCGGCAGTGGCTCGTCAATTAGAGCAAACGAAACAACGTTTTGAAGTCGGTCTTTCTGCGATTACTGACGTGCATGACGCACAAGCGCAATACGATGGCGTGCTTGCTGATGAAGTTTTGGCAAAAAATAGCCTCACCAATAGTTATGAAACCTTGCGTGAAATTACCGGGCAAGAACATTCTGATTTAAGTGTGTTGGATACTAATCGTTTTTCAGCCAGCAAAACAACGCAGCCGATTGATGCTCTGCTTGAAGAAGCCCAACAGAAAAATCTCTCTTTGCTGACCGCTCGTATTGCTCAAGATGTCGCGAAAGATAATATTTCATTAGCAAGTTCAGGGCACTTACCCTCATTGACTCTTGATGGCGGCTACAAATACGGTGATGAAAGCAACGATAACAGCAACTCTCAAGGGGATTACAACGATTTCAATGTTGGGATCAACCTTAATGTGCCGCTGTACTCCGGCGGAAAAACCACGTCGAAAACCAAACAAGCTGAATTTGCGTACGTTGCTGCAAGCCAAGATTTAGAACAGACGTATCGCAGCGTTGTGAAAGATGTACGCGCATTTAACAACAACATCAATGCCTCTATTGGCGCTTTACGTGCTTATGAACAGTCAGTTATTTCAGCGAAATCAGCACTGGAAGCGACCGAAGCAGGCTTTGATGTCGGTACACGGACTATTGTTGATGTGCTTGATTCAACGCGCCGTCTCTACGATGCGAATAAAAATCTCTCTAACGCACGTTATGACTATGTGCTGAGCGTACTGCAATTGCGTCAAGCAGTAGGCACCTTGAGCGAGCAAGATATTTTAGATATCAACGCTGGCTTAAAAGCAGACAGCTAAAAAAGTAAAAGCCGCTGACAATTCAGCGGCTTTTTTGTAGTGATTGGCTCATTTTATACAAAATGCCAAAGGATACGGCGCGATGTTAGCCTCTGCCGCCTTTAATTGCTTCAATAATTTCTGTGGTTGAGCAACCATCTTCAAAGTTCAACACTTTGACTTCTCCACCCGCCGCAATCACTTCTTCACCACCGGCGATATCTTCAGGTTTATAGTCACCACCTTTCACCAGTAAGTTAGGTAGTACAGCCGCAATCAAACGCTGTGGCGTATCTTCAGAAAAAGGAACCACCCAATCGACAGCGCCCAATGCAGCCAGCACCGCCATGCGGCGATCCGTTGTATTGACTGGGCGACCTGGGCCTTTCAAACGCTTAACCGACTCATCCGTGTTAACGGCAACAATCAGGCGATCGCCTAATTTGGCTGCGTGGTTAAGATAAGAAACATGTCCTGCATGCAAAATATCAAAGCAACCATTGGTCATTACCACCTTTTCGCCCTGAGCTTGAGCCACTTTTACCGCATCAATTAAGGCTTGTTCACTGATGACACCATAATCAGTATCTTTGCTACCGTGAACCGCTTCCGCTAGTTCAATGGTTGAAACGGTTGACGTGCCCAGTTTACCAACCACAACACCCGCCGCCGCATTGGCTAATGCACACGCTTCATCAAGTGGTTTACCTGCTGCAACTGATGCTGCAAGCACTGAAATCACCGTATCTCCAGCGCCCGTTACGTCATACACTTCTTTGGCTAATGTTGGTAAATGGAATGGCTTCTGATTGCGTTGTAACAGTGTCATGCCATGTTCGCTGCGAGTCACCAACAGTGCGCCAAGATCAAACTGTTCAATCAAGGCAAAGCCTTTTTCTACTAGCTCTTGCTCTGTTTTTACTTTGCCTACGACCTGTTCAAATTCAGACATGTTAGGTGTGAGCAATGTTGCGCCACGATAACGTTCGAAATCGGCTCCTTTAGGATCGATAAAAACGGGAACGTTGGCTGCACGTGCTTTTTGGATTAATTGCTGCACATGCTCTAATGCGCCTTTGGCGTAATCGGACAAGATCACCGCTTTTACTTTCGGTAACGCCAGCTCCATGCGAGATAAAATCAGTTCTGGATCGGTGTTCTCAAACTTATCTTCGAAATCCAAACGGATCAGCTGCTGGCCTCGGCTTAGCACGCGTAATTTTGTAATGGTTGGATAATTTGGCAGAGCAACAAAATCACAACTCACTTTCAACGCTGTTAACGTTTCAGTCAGAACCTTCGCTGGCTCATCCACGCCAGTTAAACCAACAATGTGCGCATGACCGCCCAGCGAAGCAATGTTCATTGCAACGTTTGCCGCGCCGCCTGGACGTTCTTCGCTATTCTCTACTTTTACTACAGGAACGGGGGCTTCTGGTGAGATGCGACCGGTTGGGCCATACCAGTAGCGATCAAGCATCACATCGCCAATAATCAATACACCTGCATCATTGTAGTCAGGTAGGATTGGTTTCATTGTGGATCTCCAATTTTTGTTATTGCGCTGAGTGTAACACAGCTCATTGAGTCTCTAAAACACTCAACCTAGCCACTGCTGCCAAGCGTTTGTGACTCGTTTTCGCAGGTCAACAAACTTACTTTCGTCAACATCCGCATCCAAGTTAAGCAAGTTTCGATGATGGATCTGATTGCGCATCGAGGTATAGGCATCGGTGAGAGCCAGCGCTTGTTCTTCCTCCATAACACCTTGGTTCAGCAGTGACTCAAAAATGCGTACGTTGTCTGACCAAAACGTCAATTTTGGCTTTTCATGGCTAAAACGCAGCACTAGATATTGAGCTAAAAACTCAATATCAGTGATGCCACCAGCATCTTGTTTAAGCATAAAACGGCCACTTTTCTTTCCCCCCAAATGATCGCGCATTTTTATCCGCATCGCGACTACATCCTGCTTGAGCTTGGTTTCATCTCTTGCCAATGACAAAATCTCATGGCGGGTGCGATGGAAAGCCTGTTGCAGTGGCTCATCACCATAAATCATTCGAGCTCGAACTAAGGCTTGGTGTTCCCACGTCCACGCTTCATTGCGCTGGTATTCATCAAACGCTTCAGCGGGGCTAACTAACAAACCGGACGCTCCAGACGGGCGCAAACGAGTATCAACTTCATACAAAATCCCAGAAGCGGTACGAGTAGCAAAAATGTGGATCACGCGCTGGGCTAAGCGCAAATAAAACTGACGGCCATCAATCTCTTTTACGCCATCAGTGTAACAATCCACTGGGCAGTCATGGAGAAACACGATATCAAGATCGGAATTGTAACCCAACTCCCAGCCCCCCACTTTGCCATAGCCAACGACTGCAAACCCTTTACCATCCCTCTCTTTTAAATGAGTGGGTTGGCCGTATTTTGCACTGACTTGCTGCCAAGCTTGGTTGATCACAGCTTCAACGATGGCTTCAGCAAGGTAGGTTAAGTGATCGCTCACTTTCATCACAGGCAACGCACCGGCAATATCAGCAGCAGCAATACGCAAAATGCAGATCTGCTTAAATTGGCGCAATCCTTCCATTTGCTGCTCCATATCCTCTTCGGGAATACGAGCAAGAAAATCACGCAGTTCAGTTTTATAAGCAGACAACTCGATTGGATTATAGAGATGCTGCGGGTCGATAAGTTCATCGAGTAAAATGGGGTAACGACTAAGCTGTTCCGAAATCATCGGGCTTGCGGTACATAAACGCACCAGCTGCGTCAATGCCGCAGGGTGTTCATCTAGCAGCTCAAGGTAAGTGGTTCGAGTCACAATTTTGTACATCAAATGCAGCACACGAGGTAAGCCAAACTGCGCATCTGGGTGAATGAAAATCGCTTGGAACAGTTTTGGCATCAACCGGTTTAATACATCTCGTCCGCGTGGGCCCAGCGTTTTTTTCGCCAAATCCTCTTTAAATTGGATCAATACATGCGCCATACCGGCAGGATCATCACAGGTAAGCTCTTGTTGAAAAATCGTTTCAAGCACATCTGGCTTGTGCGCCATATCCCACAGCTCGTGAAAATGTTTAGCAACGCAGTGGTCATCTTCTTCTTCATCATCGCCAATCAGAGTTGCAAATACTTGATGTACTTTGGTCATGTGTTGATGCGTTTCGTGAAGCAGCGTTACCCAGTCAGTGCATTGCATAGCAACAGCTAAGCGATGTTGATCCAGTTCATTGTCTGGCAAGGTTTGCGTCTGCTTGTCGGCCATCGCTTGCAATAGGTTTTCAAGGCGACGTAAAAACAGATAAGCTTGTCGTAAATCGGCCACTTCTTGCGGTTTGAGCAGGGCAAGTTCTTCTATTGCAACCAGTGTTTCTAATAGTCCACGCTGACGTAAACTGGGTTCTCGTCCACCACGAATTAACTGAAATACTTGTGCGATGAATTCAATTTCGCGGATCCCGCCTGCGCCTAATTTGATGTTGTTATGCAGCCCTCGACGTCTCACTTCGCTGCTGATCATCGATTTCATACGGCGCAGAGATTGAATGGCGCTAAAATCGATGTAGCGGCGGAACACAAATGGTCGCAGCATTTGACGCAGCTCTTGATACTGCGGATACATTTCCCGCCCCATTACTCGAGCTTTGATCATCGCATAACGCTCCCAATCACGACCTTGCTCTTGGTAATAATCTTCGAGTGCCGCATAGCTCATCACCAGTGGGCCACTTTCACCAAAAGGACGCAAACGCATATCAACTCGGTAGCAAAAACCGTCAAAGGTATGTTGATCCAACGCTTTGATGATTCGCTGGCCTAAACGGGTAAAAAATTGCGCATTCGCGATGCTGCGGCGAGCGCCTTGTGTTTCACCGTTTTCAGGATAAGTAAAGATGAGGTCGATATCCGACGAGAAGTTCAACTCACCGCCACCTAATTTGCCCATGCCGATGATCAGCATAGGTTGTGCTTCACCTTGGTCGTTAGTTGGCGTTCCCCACTCGAAGCAGCAAACAGCGTACTGCCACTGGTAAGTCTCAAAAATGAGTGCTTCCGCCAGTGCTGAAAGATGTGCAAGGCTCTCTTCTAACGTCCAACTGGCGGTGAAATCTCGCCAAGCGATGTACACCATTTCCCGGTTACGAAACTGACGCAAAATACGATGCCCTGACATTTCATCTTTGCACTCTTCTAGCTGTATAGCGAGATCGTCTCGGTAATGCTCTAGCCTTGACTCTCCCGCCAACATTTCCGGTAATTGCATACACAACCGTTCATCTCGCAATAATGCTTCATTGATAAACTGGCTCATCCCGACCACATACAACAGCTGTTTTTTCAATGGCTCGGACCACTGTGCAATGCTCGGTTGTTGCTCTAGCAAATGTTGATAGGTTGTGTGCGCAAAAGCGTGAAGTGATGAAGGCAGTAACATGAGACATCCTTGTGAATTGAGACCAATGCAGTCGCTAGAAGGCTATTTATAGCAAACTTATATCAATAAAAAACGCCCAACAACAAGAATTGTGGGCGTTGATTGAAGGATAGAATTTCTACAGAGTTAGACTTTGAACATCGTAATTTTCCGATCTAACTCTTCGGCGTTGCTTTGCATGATCTCTGATGTTTCAAGCAACTCACCAACCACTGTTACTGAAGCTTCAACGAGCTCCCTCACATTGGTTAGATTTTGGTCCATTTCCTGAGCCACGCTAGTTTGCTGCCCAGCGGCCGTTGCGATTTGGATATTCATGTCATTGATCCGTTGTACTTGATTCACAATACCATCTAATTCAGTGCCCGCATTCGTAACCAGCTCAACTCCTTCAGCCGCTTCAACTACACTTTTTTCCATTAAATCAACGGCTGAATTGGCACTATTTTGTAATTGAGAAATCATCTCTTGGATCTCAATCGTCGCTTTTTGGGTGCGCTGCGCTAAGTTACGCACTTCATCGGCCACCACCGCAAAACCACGCCCAGCTTCACCAGCCCGAGCCGCTTCAATAGCTGCATTGAGCGCGAGTAGGTTGGTTTGTTCGGAAATACTTTGGATGGTTCCAACAACACTGCCAATCGCAACCACTCGTTCTTCAACTTGGTTGACGGCTTGCGCTGATGCCGCGATATCCTTCGATAGCTCACTCATCTTAGTGATGGTGCCTTTAACAAAACGCTGACCAGTTTCTGCTTGACCTGACGCTTGCTCGGTTAGTGCTGATGCATTTTGTGCATGCTCTGCGACCGTTTGCACCGTGGATGTCATTTCACTCATGGCGGTGGCCAATTGGTCAATTTCGTTAAACTCTTCTTGAGCCGAATCTTTGGTTTCTGACATGCTGATGGTCATGACTTCAGTAAGTGACGAAAGCTCTTGTGAGGCATCCACTTGCATCTTAATGACGTCTTGCAACTGGCGGCGGGTTTTCTCAAGCTCTCGCGCAACGTCGCCGTACTCATCTTTACATTCCATATTAATCGGTGTGGAAAGATCACGACTTGCCATCAACTTAATTGAATCACTTAAATATTGTGTTTGGCGCAGCATGACTTTGGCTGCGGCGAGTAAAAGCACAACAAAAACGATGATCATGAATGCCGTTTGCCATACTACTTGAGTCAAATAAGCATCATAGTGTTGCTGAGCGATTTCGGTATTCTGAGTTGCTGCAAGCAGTGATTCGTAAAAAGTACGAGCATCCCAAAGCTGCTTTGCGATGATCAATACTGTACTAAACACCATCAGCATAACCATTTTAGGAACGAGACGAATATCAGTAATCAAACGTTCCCATGGCTTAAATGCCATTGTTGCCATTGTCAGTTCTCCACTATGTCTTATATGTTGAAATTTCGGTAAGTAAGCAAACTCAAAAACTAAAAAGCTATTTATTTTGAGCTTCGTATGAAAAAAGATGATATCAAAGATGAGACAAATCCAATGTGTTTATTGTTGCTGATCCACTCACTCATGGCATTATTTGTGATCTCAGGCTTGTTGTTCATCCCTGTCAATCATGATACCTGTTAGGTTTCTATCGACCCTGATTTTTTGAACTGTAGTCGTTTCGTTGTGCAACCTGTTGGAGATTTGATCTCATCCACAAATCAATTGCAATTAATGAAACTAAATGAGCAGAGATATAAAAAAGAGACACCGCAGTATCTCTTTTTCATTTTGGCTGTGAGCCATGTTGATTAGCGACTTTTACGCCAATAAGGCTCGGCTTCAATGCCAATTTGTCTCGTCTGCTCCATCGCATGAACAATGGAGTTTTGTTGGCGAATCAGCCATCGCTTGAGTTGTTCTTGTTCGTCTTCTTGCAACTTGTCGATCAAATTCTCTAGCGGCTTGAGCATTAATAAATCATCTATTCCTTGCAGTAAATCAGCCCAAGGGAGACGGAAGTTTTTGCGTTCTTCAATATCATAAAGGCTCGCAAAACCGATGCCAGTGTAGAGATTACGCATTAAACGATACTGCTGATCAATATACTCTTGAGGGCTTAGCTCAACTTTAGGAGGAAAAGCTTCCATTAACTCGGCCCATGTGCGATCCAACTGCTTCACCGAAAACGAACCGACGTTACGCGCCATTTTTTCTCTGGCTTTATCGTCCAAGAAGGGTTGCCATCCACGGCTCAAAATCCAACGACTGAGATCAAGCAGTAACCCTGTATACCGCGCCGAACTGAGCAGCTTTAAGTTTTCTTCCCGAGTGGGTAGTGCCTCTTGCTGCTCTTTTAACTCGGCGATGATAAATTTACGAGCGTCCAGTTTGCGCAGTGCGTGGCCTTTATCTTCAAGCAGGTTTGTTAGGTAGTCATGAGTTTTTAACCACGATAACTCTTGCTCCAACCATTTCAATTCCTGACGTAAAATAGCGCTGGCGCGACGTGGCACAATGCCGCCATAAATGCTCAAGATCTGGCGTAAAAAACTGGTGGCGTGGCTTATCTCATGTAACGCCGGAATTGAATCGCGCTCGGTGTAGATCTGTTCATGGTGATGCCAATGGGATAATGCATGCTCTAGCGAGTGAATAAAACACTCTTCCACGCTGTCAGTACTGACTGTATTGACCAAGGTTAAGGCGTGAACTTCATCACCTTGATAACCAGACGCAAGACGATAGCCTCGCGCCGCTTTACTCAAGTTACCCAGACGCATACCACCGTGCTCACAAAACTGGCGAGCTAACGTAAACAAAGCATCCGTTTGCCCCGATTTCAACTCCAGCTCCACTTCGCAGATAGGTTCTTGTTTTTCACCTGCAACGACAAAGCCTTGATCGAAAGCCACTTCAACTTGGCTGCCATCGGCCATGCCAATCAACCACTGCTCGCGTGTGAAGTTGGTCGAAAATAGAGGCATAAGTTCAGATTGTAAGGTCGTAATATCTTTACCTTGTGGCCAGATATCTTCCGGATGAAGCGTCAAGTTCGGTTCATTGCTGTTGTGCTCAGCATTGTATTCTGGTCTTTGGTGCAACCCTGCAACGACTCGACCCGCCGTTTTAACAGTTTGAACATACACATCATCAAAGCGACGAATACGAAGCCCTGTGTCGTGTTGACGCAACCAGTTGTCAGGTGTATCGAAGTAAGTGTTCCCTAACGCTCGACAACTGTGCTGAAGTACTTTGATTTCAGAGATCTTGTAACGCAAAATTTCCGAAAATTCTGGTGAAACAAAAAACTTCAGTTCTATCTCGGTTTCCATAACTAACCCTTTCAAAGCAGATAGCGAAAGAATATGGCCTAATGCACAGTGGGGCAAGTAACAAATATCACCGGAATGATGATCTAAAACAGTTTTAATGAGAGATTTAATGGGTTAACATGCGCGCCTTTATAGCCATCGCTCAACATTTCGCCATGAATGGTGTATGTTATTTTAAGGTTATATTTTTTAGGTTGAACGACCATGCCAGTAAATACAATTATGGGGTTATTTGCAAAGTCCCCTATAAAGCCTTTGCAGCGCCACGTTGTGTGTGTGAATGAATGTTGCTCTCACTTAGTCAATTTCTTTGAAGTTTGTTCAAAGGGTGACTGGGAGAAAGCAGGTGAAATTCGAGCCCAAATTTCTCATTTAGAGAAAGAAGCGGACGTACTCAAGCGTGAAATTCGTCTTAAACTACCACGCGGTTTATTTATGCCTGTCGATCGTACTGACATGCTAGAGCTGTTAACTCAGCAAGATAAACTGGCCAACCTTGCAAAAGATATTGCAGGCCGTGTCTACGGTCGTCAATTGATCATCCCAGAGCCTCTTCAAGAAAACTTCATTGCCTACGTAAAACGCTGCCTTGATGCAGCAAATCAAGCGCAAAAAGTGATCAATGAGCTCGATGAGTTATTGGAAACAGGATTTAAAGGTCGTGAAGTCACACTGGTGGCGGAAATGATCAATCAACTGGATGTGATTGAAGATGACACCGATGCGATGCAGGTTCGACTCCGCCAACAATTAATGGCTATTGAGTCGAAAATGAATCCGATCGATGTAATGTTCTTGTACAAAATTCTAGAATGGGTGGGCGGCATTGCCGATCAAGCTCAGCGCGTTGGCGCTCGTCTTGAACTAATGCTTTCTCGCTCTTAAATCAGTAAGTTAACCAAATAACGAAGAGCAAAACTTGATCCATCAGCTTAGGCGTTGATTATTTTCTCCGCTGATGGTTTTGACTCGCTTCGAGAAAATGAGTCCAGTTATGCTCCGCTTGTTATCAAAAGACTAGGTATTACGATGGATATCCTTGCGAACTACGGCACTGTCCTGATTCTTGTTGCAGCCGCTTTTGGCTTCATGATGGCGATTGGTATTGGTGCAAATGATGTTGCTAATGCAATGGGAACTTCAGTAGGCTCAAAAGCGCTAACCGTAAAACAAGCTATTATCATTGCGATGATTTTTGAATTCGCTGGTGCATATTTAGCGGGTGGTGAAGTAACCGAAACCATTCGTAACAGCGTCATCGAACCCGCACTTTTCGCTCACCAACCCGACGTTCTTGTTTATGGCATGATGTCTGCGCTTCTCGCCGCCGGAACATGGTTATTGCTGGCTTCATACATGGGTTGGCCTGTATCAACGACTCACTCTATCATCGGCGCCATTATCGGATTTGCCTGCATATCTGTCGGCCCAGAAGCGGTTGATTGGGCCTCAGTAAAAGGCATAGTAGGCAGTTGGATTGTCACCCCAGTCATTTCTGGTTTGTTCGCCTACTTAATCTTCGTCAGTGCTCAACGATTGATTTTCGATACTGAAAATCCACTGATGAATGCCAAACGCTTTGTTCCTATTTATATGTTCATCACCACTATGGTGATCGCACTGGTTACCATCAAAAAAGGCCTTAAACATATAGGCTTACACCTGAGCACCGGTGAAGCATGGTTATGTTCGGCGGCGTTATCAGGCCTTGTTATGGTCGGTGGTTACTACTACATCAAGAGAAAATTTGCCAACCGCGAAGAAGACCATGGGTTTTCCGGCGTTGAGAGCATCTTTAGCGTATTGATGGTGATCACTGCGTGTGCAATGGCTTTTGCGCATGGTTCAAATGATGTAGCTAACGCGATTGGTCCTCTGTCTGCGGTGGTTTCAACTGTTGAAAGCTTGGGTGCTGTTAGTGCTAAAAGCTCAATTGCTTGGTGGATTTTGCCACTGGGTGGTTTTGGTATTGTGGTTGGCCTAGCTACCCTTGGTCACAAAGTGATGGCGACGGTCGGTACGGGTATCACTGAACTGACGCCAAGCCGTGGCTTTGCCGCTCAATTGGCAACAGCGTCAACGGTCGTATTGGCATCAGGTACTGGCCTTCCAATCTCAACCACACAAACACTTGTTGGTGCGGTATTAGGGGTTGGTTTTGCTCGTGGAATTGCGGCATTGAATCTAGGTGTGGTGCGTAATATCGTTGCTTCATGGATTGTCACCTTGCCAGCAGGCGCTTTACTTGCGGTCATTTTCTTCTATGCCCTGCAAGCAATATTTGGCTAATACAATAAGTCAATAGATTGTAAGTGCAATGTCATTAATTGACTCAAACGCACAGAAAGGGAGGCTTAGCCTCCCTTCTTTGTTGCACCAATCAACGAAACTTCTTAATATTTGTCGAAAGCATTTTAATACCTCATTTGATAGCTAAAGGACTTATCGTGAAAAAACTGATCTGCATGGTTTTACTGACCATGTTGGCTGCGCCAACGTTTGCGCAAGACCGCTATATTGCGGACAAACTCTTTACTTATATTCATTCAGGTCCAAGTAACCAATTTCGCATTCTCGGTAGCATCGATGCAGGAGACAAAGTAAAGCTGCTTGATGTTAATAACGATACTGGTTATAGCCAGATTGCCGATGAGAAAGGCCGCACGGGTTGGGTTGAAAGCCGTTTTGTCACTCGCCAAGAAAGCATGGCGATGCGTTTGCCGAAATTGGAGAGTGAGCTGGCCGAAGTGAAAAGTAAATTGGCCAATGCAAAGCAAAATGCAGACAGTGAAAAAGCCGGATTGGCCAATTCATTAGAGGCTCGCAATCAACAAATTTCAGAGTTAGAACAAAACTACAGTGATATCAGTAAGCAGCTCACTGATTCACAAACTGAAATTCGCGAACTGCGCGCTAAGCTGGATACTCAGAAAGAGGATCTACTGCTTAAATACTTTACTTACGGGGGCGGCGTAGCGGGTATTGGTCTGTTACTTGGACTAATTTTGCCACACATTATCCCACGCCGTAAGAAACACCCTTCTGGTTGGGCATAGTCTCCCTAACTGACTGGATCTATCACTTGAAAAACGGTCACCAGAGAAAGGTGACCGTTTTTATCCTTTCCAATCATAAAGAGCTGGGATTTCAATCAATTCACCATCGAAACGTATCAAGGTCGATTGCGGATTAATCTCGACTAATTGCACACCATTCACCACATCATCACCTACCTTTCGCTCTACGCCATTAATTTTTACCCATCGTTTATCTGTACGACTTGAATAAACGTGAGTCTGGAAATTCAGCGCTGGGATACGACCTGAAAAGGTATCAAGATGTTCTGTGAGCAGAAGATGATCTTTTGATGTGTCTCCTACAAGTACGACTTGATCTTTGCCTTGAATCGCCAACTCAACTCGTTGTACCAATTCCGGGGATAATTGACTTAAGTCGAGATCATTAAGGCCAAACTCCTGATCTGCGTTTTTATCTCGCCGCGGCTCACTAGTCGTCAACTGGGTACCATGTAAAGGAGTAAATGGCGGCGTAGAGCTTGTCTCGGTAAGTGTTTTCACTCGTGGTGTATTAGTTTGTAACTCACCAAAGTCAGGGTATTCCAGAACTTGGTAAGCCCCCTCTTGTTGCACAACTTGTGGCGCATTGTGCTTCAATTGTTCTAGCTCATCGATTCGAGCTTGGTATGAATGATAAACAAGATAACCGCAACAGAGTAACGATGGAGCAAACAACACGGTAAGCGATGATTTCGAGCACCATGAAGATGGCAAGGATTGATTAAATACTGCCACATGAGGAGAGTGAGGCAAGCTTTTGCTCTGGTGGCTAAGCTCTGATTGCTCTAATGCTTTAAGCACTTGCGACATTATCCTTGCTCCTTAGTAATAATGAGAAGACGAGGTGCGTTGTGTTGAGTCAATAGCTCAAGCCGACTTATAGTGCGAGCCCCAGCAATACCATCGCTGTCCATTTTCTGCCAGCGCTGGAAAAACGCTACTTTGCGCTTTACCTCCCCATCAAAACGTTGATGTCCTGTGGCTTGCTCTCCAAGTAACTGAGACAATTTTTGGTCAAGCAGTTCAACATCATCTCCTTGCATGCCCTGTTTCAACGTTCGGAGTAAATCGTGCTGCCAAATGTAGTGATATTCTCCTGTCCATACGTCATTGAGCTGACTTTGGTTAATTTGCACATGCTTTCCTGCCATTAACAATTGCACCTGCTCAGCATTGATCTGGTACAGCACCGCATAAGCTTGTGTTTGCTCCGCAGCTAAAGTAAGCACCACTGGCAAATTTAACTGCTTTAATTGGTTGAAATCACCCTGCATACGCTGACATTGAAAGCGTCCTTGTGCTTGAGCATCACAAAAACTATCGGCCAAAGATGCACTGTAACCCCAAACTTTATAAAGATCGCTAATGGCCGCTTCCAATGCCTTCGAGCGTTCTAGATCTTGTTCCAATTGAGCACTGATCACCACTTGAGTGATCGGTTTAGGTAATTCAGGGGAAGGCAACGCAAAGCGCATCATGCGATCAATCCATGGCGGGCTAAACCACGCAATGAACACAGCTAACACTAAGCCCGCAATGAGAGGAGAGCGATACGATATTGAAGACGGTACGAGGCGAGCATGAGGCGACTGATAGACCGAAGACTGAAAATTCATGACCTCTTGACCCGCGGTACGCACTAATTCAAATGAGAGCGCTTTCACGCCCTGCTGATAGGCTAACTTGAAACTCGCATCGCACACTAAGTTAATTAAACGCGGAATACCGTGGGTCTGTTCTGCTATCCATTTGATACTTTTCTGATCAAACCAATCCTTGTGACCGCCGGCTAACGCTAAACGAAAGTGGATGTACTGCTCTGTCTCTTGAACATTGAGAGGCAGCAAGTGATAACGACCGGTAATACGTTGCGCAAGTTGGCGTAACTGAGGTAATTGCAATTTTTGTTGTAACTCAGGCTGACCAATCAGTAAAACCTTAAGCAACTTACGGCTCTCCGTTTCAAGGTTAGTCAGTAGTCGCAACTGTTCCAGTACATCGGCGGCCAGATGCTGCGCTTCATCTATCACTAATAGCGTCTGTTTCCCTTGCGCGTGGTTATGCAGTAAATGATGATAAATTACTTGGCTAAGCGCTTTTAAACTCCCTGAAGGTGGGTAAGACAGCGCAAACTCATCACAAATCGCTTCAAGCAACTCGATGTTCGAAAAAGTTGGATTTAAAATAAACCCCGCCTGAGTACTATCATCGAGTGCCGCAAGCATCGCTCTTGCGATGGTTGTTTTGCCAGTCCCCACTTCGCCAGTTAATAGCGCAAAACCACCACCATCACCCAGCCCTGCTTGTAAATGTTGCATCGCTTCACGATGACGATGGCTCAAAAATAGGTAACGAGAGCTCGGTACAATTGAAAATGGCGGCTCGGTAAATCCAAAAAATTCCTTATACATTCTCTCGTCTCTATCATTTCACTGTGATGAAAAGTACCATTACTAACATCAATCGCCAATGGCGTTTCAGCATATTTAAGGTAATCCGGTGCAAGTATACTTAGTTGGGGGCGCGGTACGCGATCAGTTGCTCCATATTGATATCTATGACAAAGATTGGGTTGTAGTAGGCAGCAGCCCAGAGCAAATGCTGGCCACTGGTTTTACTCCTGTAGGAAAAGATTTTCCCGTATTTCTTCACCCGAAAACGAAACAAGAGTATGCCCTTGCTCGCACTGAGCGCAAAACTGGCGCTGGCTACACAGGCTTTGCCTGCTACTACGCACCCGATGTGACTTTGGAAGAGGATCTCGCCCGCCGCGATCTGACCATTAACGCCATTGCACAAGATAACGCTGGTAAGCTTATTGACCCCTATGGCGGCCAGCGCGATCTGCACAATCGCCTACTGCGCCATGTTTCTGATGCCTTTATCGAAGATCCACTACGCGTCCTTCGCGTGGCTCGTTTTGCGGCCAAATTCGCACATTTAGATTTTACCATTGCCGATGAAACCATGGCACTGATGAAACAAATAACGCAATCAGGTGAGTTGCAACACTTAACCGCCGAGCGCGTATGGCAAGAGTGGCAGAAATCACTGGCCACTCAGCATCCAGAAATATTTCTTTCTGTTTTATATGAATGCGGTGCACTTAAAGTGGTATTACCCGAACTGGATCGCCTGTTTGGTGTTCCTCAACCGGAAAAATGGCATCCTGAAATTGATACCGGAGTACACACCTTGATGGTTGCAGCGCAAGCGGCGAAGCTCTCTTCATCGATAGCGGTTCGTTTTGCAGCACAAGTGCATGACTTAGGCAAAGGAGTCACACCTAAAAGCGAATGGCCCAGCCATAAAATGCACTGTCACACAGGAATTAACATCATTAAAGCCTTGTGCGAGCGGGTGCGTATTCCAAATGAGTGTAAAGAGTTGGCACTGCTCGTCTGCGAGCAGCACTCCAATATTCATCGAGCGGCAGAATTAAAACCCAGCACTAAACTCAAAATACTCGATAAACTCGATGCATGGCGCAAGCCTGAGCGCTTGCAGGACGTTTTACTCTGTTGTCAAGCCGATCATGCGGGTCGATTAGGTTGCGAAGAGACCCCTTATCCGCAACGCGATATTTTTCTCAAAGCCTATCAAGCCGCACTGAGTGTCGATGTACAACAGGTGATCCGTGATGGTTTTCAAGGGAAAGCGATCAAAGAAGAGCTGGATAAACGACGGATCGCAGCGATTAGCGCGGTGTAAATCTTTCTCTTCTCAACTAGCAATTCAAAATGCGAGTTGCGATAGCAGAAAAAACAAAACGCCCTGCATTGCAGGGCGTTCTTTAAAGTAATGATGCTAAGCTGTACCCCGTGGGATTAAGCTTGGCCTTTCACTTCTTTAAGACCGTTGAAAGGAGCACGACCAGCTAGCGCTTCTTCAATACGGATTAGTTGGTTGTACTTAGCAACACGGTCAGAACGGCTCATAGAACCCGTTTTGATTTGACCTGCAGCTGTACCTACTGCTAGATCAGCGATAGTTGCATCTTCAGTTTCGCCAGAACGGTGAGAGATTACCGCTGTGTAACCTGCGTCTTTAGCCATCTTAATTGCAGCTAGAGTCTCAGTTAGAGAACCGATTTGGTTGAACTTGATAAGGATTGAGTTAACGATACCTTTCTCAATACCTTCTTTAAGGATCTTAGTGTTAGTAACGAATAGATCGTCACCCACTAGCTGAATTTTGTCGCCTAGAAGTTCAGTTTGGTGTTTGAAACCAGTCCAATCAGACTCGTCCAAACCGTCTTCGATAGAAACGATTGGGAATTGCTCAACAAGGCCCGCTAGGTAGTGGTTGAACTCTTCTGAAGTGAACGTTTTGCCTTCACCTTTCATGTTGTAGATGCCAGCGTCTTTGTCGAAGAACTCAGATGCTGCACAGTCCATCGCTAGAGTGATGTCTTTGCCTAGCACGTAGCCAGCCGCTGCAACTGCTTCTGCAATAACTTCTAGCGCTTCAGCGTTAGATTTTAGGTTAGGAGCGAAACCACCTTCGTCACCAACAGCAGTGTTGTAGCCTTTAGACTTCAGAACTTTAGCTAGGTTATGGAATACTTCTGCACCCATACGTACTGCTTCTTTAAGAGTTTTTGCGCCAACAGGTTGGATCATAAACTCTTGGATGTCTACGTTGTTATCTGCGTGCTCACCACCGTTGATGATGTTCATCATTGGTAGAGGCATAGAGAATTGGCCAGCAGTACCATTTAGCTCAGCAATGTGCTCGTATAGAGGCATGCCTTTCGCAGCCGCAGCTGCTTTTGCGTTCGCTAGAGAAACCGCTAGGATTGCGTTCGCACCGAAGTTAGATTTGTTTTCAGTACCATCAAGGTCGATCATCACTTGGTCGATAGCTGCTTGATCTTTAGCATCTTTACCAACTAGAGCATCAGCAATTGGGCCGTTTACAGCTGCAATCGCTTTAAGAACACCTTTACCTAGGAAACGTGATTTGTCACCGTCACGTAGCTCAAGAGCTTCGCGAGAACCAGTAGATGCACCAGATGGCGCAGCTGCCATACCTACGAAACCGCCTTCTAGGTGAACTTCAGCTTCTACTGTTGGGTTACCACGTGAGTCGATGATTTCGCGACCTAGAACTTTAACGATCTTAGACATTAATGTTTCCTCTCGTTGAATTTAAATGTCAAAACTATAAAGGGCAGCAGCACAACAATTGCAACTGCCCGTATCCTTGTTACTTCTCTGATTCACCGCGTTGGAACTCACCTGCCGCTTTAATAAAGCCTGCAAATAGTGGGTGACCATCACGAGGGGTTGACGTGAATTCTGGGTGGAACTGAGCTGCTACAAACCATGGGTGAGCAGGGTTCTCAATCACTTCAACTAGCTTCTTATCAGCAGACAGACCTGATACTTTCAAGCCGGCTTTTTCGATCTGCGGACGAAGTTTATTATTAACTTCATAACGGTGACGATGACGTTCATGAATGGTTGCACTACCGTAAAGCTCATACGCTTTGGTGCCTTTCTCTAAGTGGCATAGCTGCGAACCAAGGCGCATAGTACCACCAAGATCAGACTTTTCAGTACGCTCTTCTACGTTACCTTCGTCATCTACCCATTCGGTGATCAAGCCTACCACAGGGTATTGAGTCTCTTTGTTAAATTCTGTTGAATGCGCACCTTTCATACCCGCAACGTTACGCGCGTATTCGATCAGCGCCACTTGCATACCTAGACAAATCCCTAGGTAAGGAACTTTGTTTTCGCGGGCATATTGCGCAGCAAGAATTTTGCCTTCGATACCGCGATCACCAAAACCGCCAGGTACTAGGATTGCGTCCAAACCAGTCAGCACTTCCGCACCTTTGGTTTCAACGTCTTGAGAATCGATGTATTTGATTTTCACGCTCAAACGGTTTTTCAAACCTGCGTGTTTCAGTGCTTCGTTAACCGATTTGTAAGCATCAGGCAATTCAATGTATTTACCGACCATCCCGATCACCACTTCAGCGGTTGGGTTAGCCTCTTCGTAAATCACTTGTTCCCATTCAGAAAGATCCGCTTCCGGTGCTTTAATACCAAAACGGTTACAAACGATATCATCCAAACCTTGAGCTTTGATCAGTTGAGGGATCTTGTAGATAGAATCAACATCTTTCATCGAGATAACGGCTTTTTCAGGCACGTTACAGAACAAAGCAATTTTCTTACGTTCGTTCGCTGGGATAACGCGATCGCTACGACAAACCAAAATATCAGGCTGAATGCCGATAGAAAGCAGCTCTTTAACTGAATGTTGAGTCGGTTTGGTTTTCACTTCACCAGCAGCGGCAAGGTAAGGAACTAAAGTCAGGTGCATAAACATTGCGTGTTCACGGCCCACTTCAATCGCAAGCTGACGAATCGCTTCCATAAATGGCAATGACTCGATATCACCAACGGTTCCGCCCACTTCAACGATAGCGACATCGTGACCTTCAGAGCCTGCGATAACGCGATCTTTAATCGCATTAGTGATGTGTGGAATAACCTGAATCGTTGCACCTAGGTAGTCACCGCGGCGCTCTTTACGCAATACATCGGCATAAACACGACCAGCAGTAAAGTTATTGCGCTTGGTCATTTTGGTACGAATAAAACGTTCGTAGTGACCAAGGTCAAGGTCAGTTTCAGCGCCATCTTCCGTGACAAACACTTCACCATGTTGAGTTGGGCTCATTGTGCCTGGGTCAACGTTGATGTAAGGGTCAAGCTTCATCATAGTCACTTTAAGACCACGAGCTTCTAAAATCGCCGCAAGAGATGCTGCCGCAATACCTTTACCTAGAGAGGATACAACCCCGCCAGTAACAAAAATGTAATTTGTCGTCATGTTTAACCTGAAATTGGTTGAATGAGGGAAATGGATTTCTTCTGGACGGGATAAAAATATACCAGAAGCCCTTATTCGCTACAACGTGAAATCTATCACACTGTCATTTTTTATTTTTTGCTTCAAATCAAAGAGCACCGTTTGATATGGCTTATCACACCACTCAAATGAGTCAAATTTGTCTCAATGGGTGGGTTTTATTGTGGATTGCCAACACAGGGTATTACTTCGACTCCAAGCGCTTCACTTCATTCCACATCGCATCCAATTCTTCGAGAGAAAAATCGGTCAAGGTTTTGTGCTGACGTGCCACCAGCATTTCAATGCCTTTAAATCGACGTGAAAACTTTCGATTTGCTTTATTTAACGCCACTTCTGGATCAATTTTTAAGTGCCGAGCAAAGTTAACGGTGGCAAATAATAGATCGCCCATTTCATCCTCTACTCGAACCGGATCAGGGTTGATTTGCAACGCCTCTTCCATGACTTCTTCGATCTCTTCTTGGACTTTATCAACCACTGGGCCGATAGAATCCCAATCAAAGCCATATTGGGCACACTTTTTTTGAATCTTTGTAGCACGTAAAAGAGACGGAAAAGCGTGTGGTATTGAGTCTAGAATACTTTGATCTTTTTTTCCTGCTTGTACTTTTTCTTTGGCTTTTTCAGCTTCCCAATTGGCGTTGATTTGCGCTTCATCCTCAAACTTGGCACCCGAAAAAACATGAGGATGGCGGCGCGTAAGTTTTTCATTCACCGTTTCAACAACTTGCGAGAAATCAAACAACCCTTGCTCTTTCGCCATTTGACTATAAAAAATAACTTGAAATAGCAAGTCACCTAATTCTTCTTTGAGATTAGGCCAATCTTGGTTGTGGATCGCTTCCACCACTTCATAGGTTTCTTCGATTGTGTAAGGAACAACAGTGTCAAAAGTTTGCTTGATATCCCAAGGACAACCTGTTTTTGGGTCACGCAACTGTGCCATGATCTGTTCCAGTTGTTCGATTGGGTGACTCATTTATCTGCTCCTTACATCAATATTTAAAATAAAAAAGCGAGCAGTCATTGCCACTCGCCTTTGAAAACCCAAGGCGCTTGCGTCGCGATTTAATTGCGATTCACGCCAATAAGAGTGTTACTGTGATATGAAATTTAGCCTAGGCGTTTCACCAACATTACATCTTTGATCTGTTCTACTCGCATTGATACTCGTGACAGCGCTTCGATGTTGCTCACTTCAAGATCAAAATCCATGATGATCAACTGTCTTTTGTAGTCACTACGACTTTTCATGCTGATGACTTTCACTTTCTCATTCGCAAGCAGGGTGGTGATGTCTTTGAGTAACCCACCTCGCTCCATCGCTTCAACGCGCAAAGTCAAAATATAGGTTCCAACAAACCCGCGCCCCCAAACGGTATCAATGATGCGTTCAGGTGCGTGATGGCTCAGCTCTTCTAGCTGTTCACAGTCACTGCGATGGACTGAAATACCACGCCCTTGAGTAATGTAACCTTTGATCTCATCACCCGGGATAGGTTGGCAACAGCGCGCTAGGTGTGTCATGAGGTTATCTACCCCTTCCACTACAACGGCATCTTTGTGCGCTCGATGTGGCTGAGCTGGACGAGTTTGCGCATCTTGCAATTTTTGCAGTGCTTGTTGATCTTCTTGCTCAGCGGTCGGCTTATTCACCAAGGCATTGATGTGATTGACGATTTGGTTGATTCGCAGATCACCACTGCCAATGCCGACGTACAGCTCGTCAGGCGTATTGACGTTAAAACGTTTGAGCGCGTATTTATCGGCATCTTTTAACGTAGCACCGATTTTGGCCAATTCTGATTCGAGGATCTCTCGTCCGGCTTCAAGGTTTTTCTCGCGGCCTTGTTTACGGAACCAAGCGTTAATCTTGGCGCGCGCACGGCCTGAATGAACAAACCCCGTTGCTGGATTTAGCCAATCACGCGACGGATTCGGCTCTTTCTGAGTGATGATTTCGACTTGATCACCCATAGATAATTTATGAGTAAATGGAACAATACGACCCGCGACTTTGGCACCGATGCAGCGATGCCCCACTTCAGAGTGAATATGGTAGGCAAAATCGAGCGGCGTGGCTCCCATGGGTAAATCAACCACATCACCACGAGGTGTAAAGGCGTAAACGCGATCATCAAACACCTGGCTACGCAGCTCGTCGATCATCTCACCCGAATCAGACATCTCTTCTTGCCAGTCAAGAAGCTTACGCAACCAAGTAATTTTCTCATCGTAACCGCTACGGGCAACCGTTGCGCCCTCTTTATATTTCCAGTGCGCAGCAACCCCAAGTTCAGATTCTTCATGCATCTGCTTAGTACGAATTTGAATTTCGATGGTTTTGCCTTCTGGTCCTAAAATCACCGTATGAATGGATTGATAGCCATTCGGCTTCGGATTCGCAACGTAATCATCAAATTCGCTAGGCAGGTGTTTGTATTTGGTATGAACAACGCCCAAGGCGGCGTAACAGTCTTGCAGTTGATCAGCAATAATGCGAACTGCACGCACATCAAATAGTTCATCGAAAGCCAACCCTTTCTTCTGCATTTTGCGCCAGATGCTATAGATGTGTTTCGGACGGCCACTCACTTCGGCATTGATATGAGAAAGCTTCATCTCGGCGCGCAGATCTTCGACAAAATCGTGAATATATTGTTCGCGCACGATGCGGCGCTCGGAAAGCTGCTTAGCAATTTGTTTATAGGTATCGGACTGCTGGTAGCGAAATGCGTAATCTTCAATTTCCCATTTGAGCTGACCAATGCCCAAGCGGTTTGCTAAAGGGGCATAGATATTGGCGCACTCTTTAGCCGCTACACGGCGAATTTCGTCAGGTTCATCTTTTACTTCACGTAAATTACAAATGCGCTCCGCTAATTTGATCACCACGCAACGAAAATCATCTACCATCGCAAGCAGCATGCGGCGAACGTTATCCACCTGCTCTGAAGCTTCACTGCCTTGCAAGGTGATGTTTAACTGACCAAGCGCCGCCATCTCTTCGACACCATCAATCAGCTTCACAATGCCTTTACCATAGGTCTCTTCTAATACTTCACGGTCAAAAAGCCCACTACTGACGATAGGAAAGAGCTGAGCCGCGACTAAAGTGGCGCGATCCATCGATAAGGTAATCAGGATTTCGATCATTTCACGGCCGCGCCACAGCAGTAGCGGTCCTTTGGCATGACCTTCTAATAACGTTTCACACTGACGATATACGTCCGTCAGTTTAGAAGCTGTGCTTTTATCTTGATGTAAACTCGCAATCCATTTATCTAGCTCAAACTGTTCGTCTGGATTCAAGTGTGCGCTTCGTACCGCAACCATCTGATTCGTCCTAGTTTTATAGTTTGTGGTATTCGACTAACTTCGACTGAGTTAGTTCTCTGTCTACCGACTTTTTACAAATAGCGCCATCGATTCTAAATGACTGGTGTGTGGAAACATATCCAACATGCCAAGTTTTACCAACTTATAACCTTGGCTGAGTAAACTTTGACTGTCTCTTGCCAGTGTTGCCGGGTTACAAGAAACGTACACCACGCGCTGAGCGCCGAGCTTAGCCAATTGGTCGACAATGCCTGCCGCCCCGGCTCGCGCTGGGTCGAGTAGTACTTTAGCAAATTTTTGCTTTGCCCACGCTTGCGTTGACATATCTTGTTCCAAATTTGCTTGGTAGAACGTGATATTGTCGATTTGATTGCGCTGCGCGTTTTGTGTCGCTTGCTCAACCATCTCATCCACACCTTCAATGCCCACCACCGATTGAGCGTATTGGGCCATCGGCAAACTAAAGTTCCCTACGCCACAAAATAGGTCCAACACTCGGTCATCATCAGTCAAAGCTAACCATTCCAATGCTTGAGCCACCATTTTTTGGTTTATTTGGCGATTGACTTGAATAAAGTTGGAGGGCAAAAATTCGATAACTGATCCGGTTTCACGGTAGCTTGCCATCTCTCCGTGAAGACGTTCGAGCTGATCGCTTTCTGGCATCACATACAAAGTGAGATGATGCTGCTGAGCAAACGCCAGCAGCGCCGCGTGATCTTCACTTGGCAGCGGCTGAAGATGGCGTAACACCATCACAGCGCCTTGATCACCCAGCACCAATTCAACATGGCCAATCGCTTGCTGAGATTTAAATTGCGTTAACAGCGCTTGGATAGGTGTAAGTAGCGTGTTGAGTTGTGGTTCTAGCACTGGGCAGTCCGTCACGTTAACAATTTGCTTGCTCTGCTTTTTGCGAAAACCAAATTGCAGCTGTTGCTGCTTTTTGTCCCACAACACGCTGATGCGGGCGCGGCGGCGATAGCCTTTATCGGCGCAACTTATTGCGGGGCTCAATGCCAACGTTTGTCCGGCGAATTTACTCATCAATTGCGAGAGTGTTTGCTCTTTGTGCGCCACCTGCGCACTGTGCTCTAAATGCTGCAGATCGCAACCACCACATTGACCGTAATGGCGACAAAATGGCGTCACGCGTTGTTCACTGGCCGTTAAGACTTTAATCAACTGACCGCGAGAGTATTTACTTTTGCTTTCAGTTAGCTGCATCAGCACTTGCTCACCGGGCAGCGCGCCATCAACAAAAAGCAGTTTATTGTGTTGATAAGCGATACCAGAACCTTGATGATCAAGACGTTCAATCAATACCGTTTGATGTTTTGTTTCTAATTGCGCTTTCTTTTTCGGTTGGAAAAAACGTGCCATGCTCTGTGCCTAAGTAAAATTAAATCGATGTTTTTTGCCCTAGCGTCACTATTTAGTGCGGGGATGATTGTCGAACTTACTCGACTTGATTAAGCTAGCCGTCAATTAAACGATTTTCGTACAGGCTTGCTCATCAAATTGCTGGCTATTTTCCCATATCCACACCACGATGTTTAGACAATAATGACCAGATATGGCTTACGCGCGCGCGTTATTACTTTAACCTTAGCTCCAACCTTAATTATCGGCTTGTTGCTCAGTGCTTTTTTCTCATTCAATCGCTACCATGATCTGGAAAAACAGGTGATCAATGCGGGGGCGAGCATCATCGAGCCCTTGGCCATTGCTAGTGAAGACGCCTTAAAAAACCAAAGCCGTGAGTCGGTACGCCGCATTATCAGCTACGCGCATCGGAAGAACTCTAAATTTGTCCGCAGTATTGCGGTGTTTGACGCCAACCACGAACTGTTTGTCACCTCGAATTTTCACCCTAACTTTGAAAGCTTAACTTATCCAAAAGATAAGCCCATTCCGATTTTAAGCAGCTCAAATCTCACCGAGAACACTTTAATACTGCGCACGCCAATTTTGGCTGAAAACCGTCTAACCGAAGGCATAAATGCCAATACATCAACGCCTGCGCTCGGCTATATCGCGATAGAGTTGGATCTCTCTTCATTGCGTTTACAACAGTATCAAGAGGTCTTTTCCGCCTTTTTAGTGCTTGCGCTTGGGCTCGGTTTATCAGGGATGTTCGCATTCCGACTCCTGCACGATGTGACTCGCCCTATCTCACACATGAAAAACATGGTGGATAGAATTCGTCGCGGCCACCTTGATGTGCGGATCGAAGGCAAAATGCACGGTGAGTTAGATTCGCTCAAAAAAGGGATCAACGCGATGGCGGTATCGCTATCGGAATATCACGTCGAAATGCAGCACAGTATCGACCAAGCCACCTCGGATTTGCGAGAAACCTTAGAGCAGTTGGAAATCCAAAACGTTGAATTGGACATTGCCAAAAAACGCGCCCAAGAAGCCGCGCGCATAAAATCAGAATTTCTTGCTAACATGTCCCATGAGTTGCGCACGCCACTTAACGGTGTCATTGGCTTCACCCGCCAAATGCTCAAAACCCAGTTGACGAATAGCCAAGCAGATTACTTACAAACCATTGAAAAATCGGCTAATAACTTATTGAACATCATCAATGACATTTTGGATTTCTCCAAGCTAGAAGCCGGTAAGTTAGCACTGGAAAATATTCCGTTCGAGTTTCAAGAGAGTTTGGAAGAGGTAGTTAACCTCCAAGCGACCAGTGCTCATGAAAAAGGATTGGAAATCACTCTTAAAGTGGATCAAAAAATCCCAGCAGGCTTGGTAGGTGACCCACTTCGTATCCAACAAGTGTTGACCAACCTTGTCGGTAACTCGATTAAGTTCACCGAACGTGGCAACATCGACATCAGTGTTGAATTGCGCTCACAACGCGACAATGTGGTTGAGCTGCAATTTATGGTGCGCGACACCGGCATTGGTATTTCAGAGCGCCAACAAGCACAGCTGTTCCAAGCCTTTAGCCAAGCCGATGCCAGTATTTCTCGTCGCTACGGCGGCACTGGACTTGGTTTGGTTATTACTCAGAAATTGGTCAGCCACATGGGCGGTGAAATTAGCCTCACCAGCCGCCTTCACCAAGGTTCCACCTTCTGGTTTACGCTGCGTCTTAATACCACTGAAATGCCGATGAGCGACTGGCTTGACCCACATATTTTGAGCAATAAACAGCTGTTGCTCGTTGAACCCAATATGCAAGCCGCCTCCATCATTCAGCAAATGTTGGTGCAGGCAGGGTTGAGCGTCACATATCGAGCGGTGATGCCAGAAGAGACGGATCGCTTCGATTATGTATTACTCAATTTAGCCCCAAGTAGAGAGACTGATTTAGATTTGGTTGAGCAGTGGGTCACAAAGGCTATTCAGCTTGCCGACAACGTGATTATCGGTACACCAAGTACCGAGCTCGCACTATCCGATTATTTAATGCAGCATCATCCAGTGCAGTGCATTACCAAGCCACTGTCGCGTAAAAAATTGCTGCAACTGTTAATCGCGCACCAACCGGTACAGCCTGCCATTCAAGATCTACCGATCACACTCGATACACTGCCCCTGAAAGTAATGGCGGTGGATGATAACCCTGCCAACCTCAAACTGATCATGGCCCTGCTGCAAGAACGTGTTGAAACCGTCATTGCTTGCACGAATGGCCAAGAAGCGGTCGAACAAGCAAGCCGCCAGAAATTTGATATGATTTTGATGGACATCCAAATGCCACAGATGGATGGGGTCACCGCTTGCCAAGAAATTAAGAAAACGGTACTCAATCACCAAACGCCCGTGATTGCGGTAACGGCTCATGCAATGATCGGAGAGCGCGATCGTCTGCTGAAAGAAGGAATGGATGATTACCTCACTAAGCCGATTGAAGAGCACATCTTGCAGCAAGTGTTAGCACACTGGAACCCCTACGCCAACCGTAAACAGTTGGAGAAATTACAACTCACAGAACAAGTTATACCGTCGCCGTCACAGGAAGCTGAGCAGCCTAATCACACCATTATCATTGACTGGCAAAATGCACTCAAACAATCAGCCAACAAGGAAGATTTGGCCAAAGAGCTGCTACAGATGCTAGTTGATTCGATTCCACAGGTGAGCCAAGTCGTCAGCATGGCGTTGGAAGATGATGAATACCCTACCCAAGATCTACTGCACCATATTCATAAACTGCACGGCAGTTGCTCATACAGTGGCGTACCCCGCTTGAAAAAAGTGTGCGCAGCGCTCGAACAGGCATTGCGATCGGGCAAATCCATCAGCGATGTCGAACCGGAGTTATTTGAATTACAAGATGAGATGGACAAAGTGGTCGCTACCGCTAAACCGTATTTAAGCGAATGAGCAATTTAACCCAAGAAACAATTTAACCGAATGAAAAAAGGGGCTTGCCGCTCAGCAGTATTTGCTCGTCAGCAAGCAGAGAAGATTGACAGATTAAGACTCTAAAATCACCGTCGCCACCGCATAATGACGCTCATCAGAAATGGTTAGGTGAATGTGATTCACACTGGCTGTGGCAGCCAACTGCTTAGCCTTACCTGATAGTGTTAGCACGGGTTTTCCGTTGGCGTCGTTGGTGACGGTAAAATCCTGAAAGCTAACACCATGCGCAATACCCGTACCAAGCGCTTTAGATGCCGCTTCTTTAGCGGCAAAACGTTTCGCTAAATAGCGCCCTTTTTTTTTGAGCGAATGGAACACCGCCAATTCATCTTGGGTTAGCACCCGCTCGGCAAAAGCATCGCCACTGCGTGACAATGCTTTTTCTATGCGTTCAATTTCCGCAATATCAGTCCCTAAGCCGATAATCGCCATCGGTAGACCTTATTTGCGAGCCGCTTGCATGATGGCTTTCATATCGGCGACCGACTTCTCCAAACCATCAAATACAGCACGCCCGATAATCGAGTGCCCAATGTTGAGTTCGTAAATTTCAGGCAGTGCAGCAATGGCAGCTACGTTGTGGTAAGTCAAACCGTGACCAGCGTTCACCGTAATGCCCAAATCACTTGCATAACTCGCAGCCGCCGCAATTTTCTTTAACTCATCTTGCTGATCCGCTTCGGTTGTTGCATCGGCGTAATGACCAGTATGCAATTCAATAAACGGTGCACCGCAAGTTTTAGCTGCGTTAATCTGCTCACGATCAGCATCAATAAATAGAGAGACTTTGATGCCTGCAGCGGTCAGTTTTTCGGTTGCCGCTTTCACTTTGTCAAGCTGTCCTAATACGTCCAGCCCACCTTCCGTCGTTAGTTCTTCACGCTTTTCAGGCACTAAACACACAAATTCAGGTTGGGTTTGCAGAGCAATATCAATCATTTCGTCGGTAACGGCCATCTCGAGGTTCATTCGAGTTTGCAACGTCTCGCGTAAAATACGCACATCGCGATCCTTGATATGGCGTCGGTCTTCACGTAGGTGAATGGTAATGCCATCGGCTCCGGCACGCTCTGCCATTTCAGCAGCATGCACGGGATCTGGGTATTTGGTACCGCGGGCATTTCGTAACGTGGCGATGTGATCGATATTAACGCCTAAGTAAATTGCGCTCATTTTCCTATACTCCGTACTCTGGAAAAACTAGACATGGGCAGGAAAAGCTCCCTGCTTTTTAAAGGTTTGCCGCCAAGATACGGCTTTAACGCTATGCGTGTAAAGCGTTTTGCCGCTTGAAGCTGCTCTTTACTGACAAAGCGCCGCTCACTAATGGCAATCAACTCATCGCCCATAAACGTGAGGTTATCGCGCCTGACAGAAGCGATAAAACCTTTTTGCTCACGATAGCGATAAGTCATGCGAGGATCGATGGCTTCTCCCGTTCCGGCGCAATGCAAGAAATCAACGCCATAACCCATTGAAGCTAGCAACGCGAGTTCAAAACGGCGCAGTGCTGGTTCTGGATTTTCACACTGAGCTAACTCGGTGAGTGCATGCAGATAATCATGGAACAGACCTGGGCAAGGCACTTCTTGCGCAAGCACGCGGCCAATCAGCTCATTGACGTACATGGCAGAATAGAGATGAATACCACTGAGTGGTAAGCCAAGGCTAATCGGTTCAGCTTGGCGTAAGGTTTTCATTGAACCGTTGCCTGACCATTTGAGCAATAAGGGGGTAAAAGGTTGCAGTGCACCTTTTAAGTTCGATCGTTTACTGCGTGCGCCTTTGGACATTAAGGTGACGCGGCCATACTCCTCGCTAAACACATCAAGGATTAGGCTCGACTCGCTATAAGGACGTCGATGAAGGACAAAACAGCGCTGTAAACCGTCTGACATATCAGCACTCAAAGGTGAGCGATGTTCTCACCCACCTCGAATAGAGGTTATAGATCGTCAATATAACCAAGGCTACGAAGGGCACGTTCATCATCTGCCCACCCGGATTTCACTTTCACCCAAGTTTCTAGGTAAACCTTGCGACCAAACAGCTCTTCCATATCTAAACGCGCTTCACGGCCGATGGTTTTGATTTTTTCACCACCTTTGCCGATCACCATTTTTTTCTGACCGCTGCGTTCAACGAGGATCAACGCGTTAATATGAAAACCATCGGTTTCAGGGTTATAGTCAAAACGTTCAATTTCAACGGTTACTGAATACGGCAGCTCTTCACCAGTAAAGCGCATCAGTTTTTCACGCACAATCTCGGAAGCCATGAAACGCTGTGAGCGATCAGTCACATACTCTTCAGGGAAGTGATGCGTGGCTTGAGGTAAATGCTCACGCACATGTTTGCGCAATACATCGACGTTTTTGCCATGTTTTGCCGCAATCGGCACGACATCAACAAATTCCATCTTCTTCGATAGCTCTAGCATATGCATCATTACATCGTTACGATCTTTCACGTTATCGACTTTATTGACACACAACACTACAGGGAAGTTAGCATTACGTAGTTTGTTGAGCACCATTTCATCATCGGCGGTCCACTGAGTGCCATCGACTAAAAACAGCACTAAGTTAACATCACTGAGTGAACTACTTGCCGCACGGTTCATCAAGCGGTTAATCGCACGTTTTTCTTCGATGTGTAACCCCGGAGTATCAACGTAAATCGCTTGGTACGGCCCCTCTGTATCGACACCCATAATGCGGTGACGAGTGGTTTGAGGCTTGCGCGATGTGATGGATATCTTTTGTCCCAGTAAGTTATTCAGCAGGGTTGATTTCCCGACATTGGGGCGACCCACAATGGCGATAAAACCACAGTGCTGCTCACCACTTTCCGGAGTTGCTTCATTGCTGTTGGTGTTTGATGCGAAGTACGCATCCAAATCAAATTCGTTATCAGCCATTTGTCAGTTGCTCTAGTGCAATTTCAGCCGCCGATTGTTCAGCTTTACGACGACTGGTGCCTTTACCAATTACAGGCGTTCCCATTCCTGCTACATCACACGATACCGTAAATTCTTGGTTGTGTGCTTCACCTTTAATATTAGTCACTGTGTAGATAGGCAGTTGCTTTCTTCTACCTTGCAGAAACTCTTGTAGGCGAGTTTTTGGGTCTTTTTGCGATACGCCCGGCTCAATGGCGTCAAGGCGCTCTTGATACCAGCTCAAAATAATACGTCGTACTACTTCGGTATCGCTGTCTAAATAAATCGCACCAATGATGGCTTCTACGGCATCAGCAAGGATTGAATCACGGCGGAAACCACCACTTTTCAACTCACCTGGACCTAATTTTAAGTAATCTCCTAGGCAAAATTCTCTGCCCAGTTCAGCCAATGTGTGACCACGCACAAGCGTAGCGCGCATACGACTCATATCCCCTTCGTTAATTTTAGGGAAACGGTGGTACAGCTCATCAGCGATGACAAAACTTAAAATTGAATCGCCCAGAAACTCAAGACGTTCATTGTGCTTACCATTTGCACTGCGATGTGTCAGTGCTAAGGAAATAAACTCGGGATCATTAAATGAATAACCGAGTTTAGTTTCTAATTTACTAATTGGAGAATTCATGCTCTCTCGATGTAGTGATGGCTAGCCAAAGCTAGCCTAGTTAATGCCACCAATGCGGTTAAAACGCACACCAGTTGGGATCCACGAAGGTAAAACGCTATCGGCACCACGTTCAAATTCAAAACTTATCCAAATACCGACAGCTTTACCGACTAAGTTTGCTTCTGGAACAAAGCCCCAGTAACGGCTATCAGCACTGTTGTCACGGTTATCACCCATCACAAAATACTGACCTTGAGGAACAACCCATTCATTAACGCCATGGCGTGGCTGATAAGCATCAACACGATCACGACGCAATGGATTGATCAAAATCTGGTGTTCAACCTGACCTAACTTTTCATTCACTTGAATTAAAGGGATGCCATTTTGGTTGAACTCACTCTCTTCAACATTGGACAGTTTGACCTGTTTACATTCTGTTGAACCTTGAGCTTGAATACAAATCTCTTTGTTGCTGCTATAACGAACTGTGTCGCCCGGCATGCCGACCACGCGCTTGATGTAGTCAATGCTTGGTTGCGGCGGGTATTTAAAGACCACGACATCACCACGCTCTGGTTTACCAGTTTCGACCAGTTGAGTACGCCATACTGGGTCTTTCAAACCGTAAGCGTATTTCTCAACTAAGATGAAATCGCCCACCAGCAACGTTGGCATCATTGAGCCAGATGGAATCTGAAAAGGTTCGTACACAAAAGAGCGTAGCACCAGCACAAAAGCAATCACAGGGAAGATGGAAACACTGTTTTCAATCCACCAAGGTTGCGCGGAAATTTTGGCGCTGAGTTTGTCATCCAAGCCGTTGGTTTGCGCTTCAATAGCGGCCATCTTCTGTTGACGTTTTTTCGCCCACACCAGCTTCTCCAGCACCCAAACTATGCCAGTCACTAATGTGACGATCACCAAGATGAGTGAAAATGTATTCGCCATGGAGTTCCCTTATCTAAAAATACGAAAGTGAAAGAGCCGAAACTCTTTCACTTAAATGGTGACTGCTGCATGCATAAGAAAGCCAAAGCAATGCTTAATCTTTACCTACGTGCAAAATGGCAAGGAAGGCTTCTTGTGGCAACTCAACATTACCAATTTGCTTCATGCGCTTCTTACCTTCTTTCTGCTTCTTAAGCAGTTTTTTCTTACGGCTAATATCACCACCGTAACATTTCGCCAGTACGTTTTTACGCAGCTGCTTCACGGTTGAACGAGCAATAATGTGGTTACCGATCGCCGCTTGAATCGCGATATCAAACATTTGGCGAGGGATAAACTCTTTCATTTTCTCAACCACTTGACGACCGCGCGTTTGCGAATTGTCTTTGTGAGTGATGATGGCTAACGCATCCACTTTGTCACCATTCAGCAAGATATCCACACGGACCATGCTTGAAGCTTCAAAGCGTTGGAAACCATAATCAAGTGATGCATAACCACGAGAAGTTGACTTCAAGCGGTCAAAGAAATCAAGCACCACTTCGGCCATCGGCACATCATAAGTCAAGGCTACTTGGTTACCGTGATAGACCATATCAACCTGCACGCC
Organism: Vibrio sp. V19_P1S1T109; assembly: GCF_002241375.1. Taxonomy (NCBI): domain Bacteria; kingdom Pseudomonadati; phylum Pseudomonadota; class Gammaproteobacteria; order Vibrionales; family Vibrionaceae; genus Vibrio; species Vibrio sp. V19_P1S1T109. The sequence goes on from NZ_NDIM01000232.1 coordinate 31,976, forward strand.
ACGCTTTTCAACGCACAACATAATGACGTTACCCAAATATTCAGAAGGGGTCAAAATGTTACAACGCGCAATCGGTTCACGAATCTCTTCAATGTCGTTCACCGCAGGCAATTTAGCCGGGCTATCAACATAAAGCATCGTGCCATCGGTCTTCTTCACTTCATAGACTACCGTTGGCGCAGTGGTGATAAGGTCAAGATCGTATTCGCGCTCTAAACGCTCTTGAATAATCTCCATGTGGAGCATACCCAAGAAACCACAACGGAAACCAAAACCAAGGGCGGCCGAACTTTCTGGCTCATAGAATAACGAGGCATCGTTTAGGCTCAGTTTACCTAACGCATCACGAAAGTTTTCGTAATCATCAGAAGAGACAGGGAAAAGCCCCGCATACACCTGCGGTTTCACTTTTTTAAAGCCTGGCAATGCTTTTTCACACGGATCTTTCGCGCTGGTCAGAGTATCACCTACAGGAGCGCCGAGAATGTCTTTAATACCACAAACCACCCAGCCCACTTCACCAGTGTTCAACATGGTTTTGTCGACTTGTTTTGGCGTAAAAATACCTAAACGGTCAATACCCCAAGTTTGGCCTGTGCTCATCACTTTAATCTTGTCATTTTTCTTCAGCGCACCATTTTTCACTCGCACTAAAGAGACAACACCTAAGTAGTTATCAAACCAAGAATCGATGATTAACGCTTGCAGCGGCGCAGCAGGATCGCCCTCAGGAGCCGGAATACCAGAAACGATTTTTTCTAGCACTTCATCCACGCCAAGGCCTGTTTTCGCAGAGCAGCGCACTGCGTCAATAGCATCGATACCGACGATATCTTCAATTTCTTCCGCTACGCGTTCAGGCTCTGCGGCTGGCAAATCAATCTTATTTAGGATTGGGACAACTTCAAGGTCCATTTCAATGGCGGTATAACAGTTAGCCAATGTTTGCGCTTCAACGCCTTGACCAGCATCCACCACCAATAGAGCACCTTCACAGGCGGCTAAAGAACGGGAAACTTCATAAGAAAAGTCAACGTGTCCAGGAGTATCGATAAAGTTGAGCTGGTATGTCTCGCCATCGTTTGCTTTGTAATCGAGCGTCACACTCTGTGCTTTGATGGTGATGCCACGCTCACGCTCAAGGTCCATAGAGTCTAGAACTTGAGATTCCATTTCACGATCACTTAATCCACCACAAACTTGGATCAAACGGTCAGATAGGGTCGACTTACCATGGTCGATGTGGGCGATAATCGAAAAGTTACGAATGTGCTTCATAGATTTGGGATGACTAAACTCTTGAAAAAAGGGACATAAGAAAGCCACATCAAGCGGCGTTTCCATAAAGTTGGCCGATTCTACCCAATTTCGGTAGGGTTCGCATCATAAATTAGGCGATAGGTTCACCAAGGACTCGGACCAAAACCACCTCTTGCTGCGATCGTTTTTCAAGAACCACAGAACAACGTTTGGCAATTCCGATCCCCAGCGCGATAAAAACAGCGGCCATGATGATCACGATGCCCTCACCTAAACCGAGCCAAGGGGCCAAGAGGCTCTCACCCAGCCAAGCGCCGAACATCATCATAAAAAGCGGCACCAAATACACTAAGGCTGCCGATTGAAGCAAGCTTTTTTCGGGGAAACCGATTTCAACCGTCTGGCCTTGCTTCACTGGTTTTTTCGTATCGAGTTGCCATAACAGCGCTTTGTTACCAATCGCTTTCGATACGATCCCTGTGCCACAGCTTTTGGAGGACGAACAACTGCTGCAACTTGTCTGCTGCTGACAACTGAGTTCAACGTGAAACCCTTTAGCATCAGGTTGAACAGCGGTGACTGTTGCTAACGCCGTCATCATGGTTTGGTTGCCTCTGTTGAGGGCGCCGCAGGCTGGACAAACGTCACCGATTGAGCAATGCGCTGCGCCGTTGCTGGTGGAATATCACCGACCACTGAGATTTCATTGTTTCCTTTCACCACACTATGCAAGGTACGGCGGCCTTGGCGAACCAGTTGGCCTTTCAGCGAATGGTTGTCACTATCGGAAATATAAACAGAAAAACTAAATAGCCCATCACTGAACATCTGGCTCTCGACCAAACGCTCAGTAATCGCCATACGATAACGGTTAAGCTCTTTGGGTTCAAAGCCTTCAGGTTTCCAACTCACTTGCCAAAAACTTTCGGTAAGGTTGCCTTTCGGTAACGTCAATACCTCGGGTAACTCAACGTCATTTAGCCCTTGCATCGCCTGCGCTAATTTGTCGCTAATGGCGTAAGAAATCGTGCGATATTGCTCAAGCACCTCGCCGTCGCGATCGACTAAATCAGCTCGCAATGGCAAGTTACTGGTTTCATCTACCCACAAAATATAGGAATAGCGTAAGCCATCTTTCGGCACCACTCGCACCACTTGGCAAGCCGTGCCCGCTTCACGTGCACGGCCAACTTTGACGAAATCGTAGTAACGGCCTAATTCGGTGACATTGCTGGTTAGCATCGGAATCGTCGGCGCAACCATAGTGCTTGACTCAATGGTGAACGGTTCTACCCCAGGTTCAATGTAACTCACTTCATTGCCACGGCGAATCACTTCACGGATCGGGCCGCTGAGATAAACGAGATGCGCAAATTGCTGATCGCCTTGACTTGCATGACGATACAGCAGTGGATCGATGCTGTTTTTCTTAATCAGAATGTAAGACAGCTCATAATTTAAATGCTGACTGGCCTCGTTCATTTGAAGCAACAAAGCCTCTGCAGGTTGGTCTTCTGCAAAGGCTAATGTAGAGTTCAAACTGAACAGCGCCAGTGCACTGATCAGGAATTTATTCATTCAACTACCGATTCAAGTACATCGTTATGTGGGCTTGCACTTTCACTGTTCAGGCGAAGTTGCAGCTCGTAGTCTTGCAATAATGCGTTTACGCGGCGACGTTGTTCTTGCACGCGGCTTTCGCTGGTTTGGCGCTCTACTGAATCACGCGTTAAGCTCACAGGCTCTGCGCTGCCAGCCAACGGAATGGTTTGCAGTACGGGTAACTGGTCGTTTTGATTCACTCCTGAATCACGGCCACCGTATTGTTGAACACCTAAAATCACCACAAACGACACACACGCAGCAACCGCAACCTGGCCAAATTGGGAAAGCCAAGCCGGTAACTGCCGACGAGCTTGAGCTGGCGTCGGCTGAGACTCACGGCTTGCATCACGAAAATCAATAACCGAAGCAGATTGTAAACGACTGTGTGCGGGTTCGTCATCCAATGCTAACGCAACGCTCTGTGCAATATCCCACTCAGCTCGGACTGGGGCATCTCCACGCATCACATCACCAACCAAATGGTAATTTTTCCACGTTTGCAAACTTTCTTGGTCGAGCTCTAATTCTTGAATGAGCGCTTTATCGACCATTTCCCCATCCATGAGTGCTGAAAGTTTTTCTTTGTCAGCCATTATTTATTCACCATTTTCGTTACCAGTTTGAGCGCTATAAAAGAGGTTTAATCTTCTTTTCTACCGCTTCACGAGCACGGAAGATGCGAGAACGCACCGTTCCTACAGGACAATCCATGACTTCTGCTATTTCCTCGTAACTTAAACCATCCAGTTCACGCAAGGTCATCGCAGTTTTCAAATCTTCAGGCAACGCTTCTATCGCACCAAAAACGACCCGCTGCAATTCTTTCGACAACGTAATGTTCTCAGGGTTCGATATTTCTTTTAATGCGTTGCCACTTTCGTAATATTCAGCATCTTCAGCATCAACATCGCTAGCGGGCGGTCTACGACTTTGGGCTACAATGTGATTCTTAGCGGTATTAACAGCAATACGGTATAGCCAAGTGTAAAAGGCACTCTCTCCGCGAAAACTTGGGATAGCCCGATACGCTTTGATGAACGCTTCTTGTGCGACATCGGCTACATCTCCGGAATTGCTCACATACCGAGAAATAAGGTTGCAGACTTTATTTTGGTACCTTAAAACCAAAAGGTTAAATGCTTGCTTATCTCCACTCTGAACTCGCTCAATCAATACTTGATCGGTCAGCTGCTCGTTCATTCGAGCCTGTACTCCTATTGTTATTCCCCTTACCTTCTCAGATATGGGCATTCATTATGCAAAATGTAGTATTGACACCACCGCTTACATGAGCACTATTGTGACTCAAGGGAGAATAGAAAGTTCCATTCTGTCTAAAAATATTTGCCAAGCATTATTCAATAAATGTGATCTAATTTCACTATAGGGGATCTCCAATATAGTGAGGGTCGATAAGACGAAAGACAATGGCATTTACAAAGTATTGCATCAAATCTTTCTCTACTGCTATTGGCTTGAAGCCATAGCGATACCGTTGGTGGATAAACCTTGCGGCTGAATCACTTCAAGAGTATAGATAGATGCAATGCATATTTAAAATGAGAGTTGGACAACTCTACTCTAGTTCGGGAATTTAAAAGTTTTATGAACGCAAACCGTGAACATCTATGCGATGTATTAGTCGTAGGCAGTGGCGCAGCGGGTTTATCGCTCGCACTACGCGTAGCAAAACACAGTAAAGTCATTGTACTGAGTAAGGGACCACGCAGTGAAGGTGCCACTTATTACGCTCAGGGAGGTATTGCCGCTGTTTTTGACGAATCAGACAGTATTGAGTCACACGTCGAAGACACTCAAATTGCGGGCGCAGGGATCTGTGAAGAGGATACTGTCCGTTTCATCGCCGAGCATGCTAAAGAGTGTGTTCAGTGGCTCATTGATGGCGGCGTTCCTTTTGACAGAGAAGAGAATGACAGTGATGAAGCACCTCGCTATCACTTAACTCGTGAAGGCGGCCATAGTCATCGCCGCATCTTGCACGCGGCTGACGCCACTGGCATGGCAATGCAAACCTCCTTGCAAGACAATGTTCATAATCACCCCAACATTACTATCCTTGAACGTCACAATGCACTGGATTTAATCACCGAAGATAAAATCGGTGGTGATAAAAAAAGAGTGGTTGGCGCTTATATTTGGAACCGCAATGAGGAACACGTTGAAACGATCCGCGCTAAGTTTGTCGTTTTAGCCACGGGCGGCGCCTCAAAAGTGTATCAATATACCTCTAACCCTGATGTTTCCTCAGGTGATGGTATCGCAATGGCGTGGCGTGCAGGATGCCGAGTGGCGAACCTTGAGTTCAATCAATTCCATCCAACTTGTCTTTTCCACCCTGAAGCACGTAATTTCCTACTGACAGAAGCACTACGTGGCGAAGGCGCTTTTTTAAGACGCCCAGACGGTTCACGATTCATGCTCGATTTTGATGAACGTGCCGAACTGGCTCCTCGTGATATCGTGGCTCGCGCCATCGACTATGAGATGAAGCGTTTAGGTGCTGATTGTATGTATCTGGACATCAGCCACAAACCAGCCGATTTTATTGAAAAACATTTCCCAACCATTTATACACGCTTGATGGATTTGGGCATTGATATGACCAAAGAGCCGATTCCGATTGTTCCTGCGGCGCACTACACTTGTGGTGGCGTTATTGTCAATAAACAAGGTAAAACGGATCTGCATAACCTGTATGCGATCGGCGAAGTTAGCTACACCGGTTTACACGGTGCCAACCGAATGGCGTCGAACTCTCTATTAGAATGCGTCGTTTATGCTTGGTCAGCGGCAAAGGATATTTTAAAAGGATTACCAACGGCTCAGCTCCCACCAAGCTTACCCGGTTGGGATGAAAGTAAGGTCAATAACTCTGATGAAGAGGTCGTCATCCAACATAACTGGCATGAACTGCGCCTATTTATGTGGGATTACATGGGGATTGTCCGCACAGATAAGCGCTTAGAGCGAGCACTACGCCGCATTCAATTACTGCAACAAGAAACCCACGAATACTATAGTCATTTCCGCGTTTCAAATAACCTGCTTGAGCTGCGTAACTTACTGCAAGTGGCAGAGTTGATGGTGCGTTGTGCTATGCAACGCAAAGAGAGCCGCGGTTTGCACTACACGCTCGATTATCCAGAGTTAGCCGAAAATAGTGGTCCAACGATCTTAACGCCAGACGAGTAACCTCGCCAACGATCATCTGTTAGCGTTAAGTTGACCGAATGAATAAAGGAGCGTTTATCGCTCCTTTATTGTTGGTGATTGGTTATGGGTAACCTGCCGAAGCTGCACCAATAAACGGCGATAATCCGCTTCCACACAACTGTCACGCCACACTAGATAGCGCTTACCTTGTTGTGCATAAATGATCAACACCATAAACGCAAACTGTGTAGAAACCTTTTCAATGGACAGATTCTGGTCGGCACATTGCCACTCACCGTGACTCGTGAGCTTGAATTGGCCGATTAAGCTAGGGACTAATAGTGAGGTACTCTTTTGCGCCGTGATAAGAGGTGCGTAAAATAAGGGGAGCGTTACAAGTGGAATCGGCGATATCAATAATGCCCACACGGCTATCATCAAAAAAATGAAGTTAGTAATGCGGGCAAAATGGGAAGGAAATAATACGAAATTAACGCACTTTGCTGAGGTTGTGGGCAACAATTTTATCCACCATGGCCGCATGCCCAAGATTTTCGCTACGACCATGCCCCATAATCCAAGTAAATAGATCAGGGTCGTCAGACTCAAGTAGGGAAACGAAATCTCGTTGCTCATTTTCATTCAGAGAATCAAAGCACTCTTCAAAGAACGGCATCACAACCACATCGAGCTCTAACATTCCACGACGGCATGCCCACTTGATTCTTGCTTTTTCTTCAGTGGTGTACATCGGTTTTCCTCACCTTATGTTTATTTGCGTTGAGTGTATCAACTGGATGAAGATACAACTAGTAGATGAGTCACAGTCCCTGTTCAAGCTGACAAAAAAAAATTTCCGGATTAACATGGGGCTCAAGATTCTCTTTAGGTAACGACTATGGACTGGCAAAACACATTGACACCTCTCGCAGTAACCGCCAATGACTCACTTCCACCACTGATGCTGACTCATCTTGCATCCTGGGGCACTATCATCATTTCAGGCAATGATAAAAAAGCCTATTTGCAAGGCCAAGTGACCTGTAATGTCGTCACTCTTGAACCAACACAGTCAACCTTAGGCGCCCATTGTGATGCGAAAGGCAAAGTATGGTCCGTCTTTCGCCTGTTCCATCATCACGATGGTTATGCGATGTTCCAGCCTTTATCAGCGATAGAGGCTGAATTAAGAGAGCTGAAAAAATACGCTATTTTTTCTAAGGTCAATATCAGCCAGAGCCAAGACATCGCACTGGGTGTTATGGGCGAACAAGCTGAGCAATATATCAACACATTAACGGCAGATGAAGGTGAGGTGCGTTTGATTGACGGTGGTAGCGCCATCAAAATTTCATCCCAACGTTGGCTATTACTTGTTTCAGAGCAAACCGCGCAACAGCTCATGACGCAAAGTGAAGCACTGAAAGTCACCGAGGAAACGTGGACTCGCTTTGATATCGAAGAAGCAGTCCCCATCCTTGGTCAAGCGGATCAAAATGAGCACATACCGCAAGCCGTTAATCTTCAGGCCTTTAATGGTATCAGCTTTAATAAAGGGTGTTATACAGGTCAAGAAACCGTCGCTCGCGCTAAATATCGAGGTATTAATAAGCGTGCAATGTACATCCTTCAAGGCAACATTGAGCAACCGCTAAGTAATGATCAACCAATCATGATCGAACGCTCAGTTGGAGAAAACTGGCGTAGTGCTGGGCAATTAATGGTTCATTACACGTTTGCTGATAATACCGCTATCGGTTTAATAGTCTTACCAAACAATCTCGAGCCAGAAACTGAGTTTCGTCTTGCAAGCCAACCAAACACTCGTTGGTTTATGCAAGCTCTCCCCTACTCTCTTACTGACGAATAAGCTTCTTCCTCATATTGACCATGCGCCTCTTTACGAGGCGTATGCTTTCTAACACTCGCCTATCTCGAATAAATTTCAGGAAAAAGAATGCAACAATGTAATCCATTACATTGACGCGTGATCGCTCTCTAAATCACATAACATTAGAGGTGAATTTTTAGTCATTATTGAAACATAAATAGTCATCAGGTTTATTTTGACGTACTCTTAACAATGCTGGTCAGGACAAACGAGAAGTTGCCCTGACCAGCAAAAAAGTGAATCCACTGATTGTTTCAGGACATCCACTTTTTGTGTAATGCATCTGTGACTATTCGCCCGCCTATTATTTAAGCGGGCTTTTTTTTAGGCTATTCTTAACCAAAATTTAACACTTTCCATAAACAGCAGCTATTCTTTAAAGTGTAATATTTGTCGTGCTTAATATGCACCAAGTGAATGGTGCACTGAGCATTTTTTGTTAGCACTATTTTGAGGAGATAATCACGCAAACATGGGTATTTATCCAACATTCTGCCTACGGCAGCACAAATATCCAAAAGAGTCATCAATAACTGCATATTCCTCTATAGCAATCACACTATTAGAGGCGCAATTTATTTATAATTTGCAGTGTTAGAATAACAGAAGGATCGAAGTATGAGACTGTTTAAGCGCTATACGCCAGGTATGATAGCTAAACACGTAAGTCGGCTTTTTAAAGGAAGAATCTATATTTACGGGGTTGGAAAATTTGAATTCGATAATGGCAAACTGATCTTGCCAGAGCGCGCAGACAAGCGCCACTTTCAGACGGTGAAGGAAGTGAATCAGGAAATCATGAGACTACGCTGCGCCTACGCATAATACGAGTTTCATTAAAGAATTTTAAAAGGGTTGGCCATAAGCCAGCCCTTTTGCCATCATTAGGTTAATCACTGTTAAGGCTCAAGCAGCACCATTTTACTCTTGGCAAGATCAGGTAAATCACCTTTTAAACCCAGTGCTCTTTTCATAATCTCATCTTTGGCTCCAGGAAGTTGCCCAGCCAACTGCATGCCAATGCCACGGATCAGTTTCTTCGCCGGGTTATCACCTTCAAAAAGATCTTTGAAACCTTGCATCGCGGCAATCATTTTGGCGGCTTCTGTTTTTCGCCAACGTTCATAACCTCGCAAATTTTTGAGCAAGCCAATATCTTCACCTTGATGCCACAACGCGAGTAGTTCTTGAGCTAAGCTTGCAGCATCAAGTAAACCTAAATTAACACCTTGCCCGGCTAGCGGATGGATGGTGTGCGCCGCATCACCAACGAGTGCGATTCGTTGTAAAGCAAAATCTCGGGCATAACGCATTTTAAGTGGGAAAGCAGCACGTTCACCCACCACCTCACACAAACCTAAACGATGATCAAACTCAGCGGTCAGTATCTTATTGAATTCGAGCTCAGACAGGCTGAGCAAGCGCTGCGCTCGGTTGGGCTCTGTAGACCAAACGATTGAGCTCATATGAGGATCAGACATAGGTAAAAAGGCCAGCGGACCTTGTGGTGTAAACACTTGCCTTGCCGTCGATTGATGTGGTTCCACCGTGCGGACATTTGCCACCAGCGCACTGTGTCCATAATCCCAATGGGTTAATGGAATGTCTTGCTGTTGACGAACCCAAGAGTTTGCGCCATCGGCTCCTACTATCAATTTTGCGGTGAGTGATTGACCGTTATCGAGCGTTAGCCACGCCTCACTTTCTCCGACAGCCAGAGATTGGCATTGAGCGGGCATAAAGAGTGTCACATTCGCTTGCTTTTGTACTTGTTCGAGTAAGGCTAATTGAATGACGCGGTTCTCAACAATGTGTCCCAGATCCGGCTGAGTCATCTGATTGGCACTAAATTCGATCCGCGCAAAACTATCGAGTTCCCACACTTCCATCGCCGAATAAGGCGCAGAGCGACGAGAAATGATGCCTTGCCATGCACCAAGGTTTCGCAACATGATTTCACTGGAACGGCTTAAGGCGGAGACTCGCACATCCGGCAGCTCTGCAAGTTCAAGGCTGGGTACTCGACCCTCAATCACGGCGATGCGCAGTTCGCTATGCTTTAATGCGGCGGCCAGTGCAAGGCCAACCATTCCGCCACCCACAATGACAATATCGACACTTTGCATCATATACAGACCCTTTTATCTATTCACTACGCCAAGCGTTCGGCGCAGTAGCGGCATTTTCAGCCACGGTAAATTATCCATCATCATGAGGCCTACATTGCGACCAATACGAGTGGTTAGCCAATCATTGGAAAAGAGATGCACCAGGGATGATGTCAGCTTAATGGTGGCATCACGATCCGCTTCTCGGCGTTGGGAAAAAGCCTGTAAGCCGTGATAGCAGCCAACATCGGCTTGCTGCTTGATAAGCTCATCCGCCAAGCTTGCCACATCTCGAATACCTAAGTTAAAACCTTGTCCCGCAATCGGATGTAATGTCTGAGCGGCATTGCCCACAATGGCAAAACGATGTGAAATGTTCTGCTCTCGATAACGCAGTTGTAATGGATAGCAGGCACGAGTGCCCACTTTATTCATTCGCCCTAAACGCCAACCAAACGCATCTTGAAGCTGTGCTAAAAAACCCTCATCACTGAGTGAAAAAACTTGCTGGGCTTTCGCGGGAGGTAAACACCAAACTAAAGAGAGTCGATTATCACTCATTGGTAATAACGCGACAGGACCATCGGCGGTAAATCGTTCAAACGCCCGTCCTTGATGAGCTTTTGAGCTCACAACGTTAGCAATAACCGCGACCTGTTCAAAATCATGCTCTTGTTGGATGAGGCCGATTTGCTCGCAGCAGGTCGATATCGCCCCATCGGCTGCGACCAATAACTTAGCTTGGATCGTTCGTTGATCGTTAAGGGTGACAGTGACCTTATCCATACTGCGTTCCACTTGCTGAACCGCGCTTGGGCAAAATAACTCAATATGCGGGCTCTGCTGCATTTTTTGCGCGTAAATCTGCCCAACATCGGCTAATTCAACCACGTAACCTAATGCTTCTAAATCGAGTTGCTGACAAGTGATATCGGTCATCCCAATATGAGACCGATCCGACACATGAATATGTGTAATTGGAGTGGCGACCTCTTGCAGCGACTGCCACAAGGAGAGATTTTGCAAAATTTGCACGCTACCGTAGGATAAAGCAATTGAACGCGAATCAAAGCCGGGATGGGCGAGCTTATCATCCAGCGGATACGCTTCGACCACAGCAATCGCAAGCTTTCCTTGAGAAAGCGTATCTAAGGCCAACGCCAGTGTCGCACCAGCCATCGCCCCACCAGCGATAATCACATCAAATTGCTTCACAGTAACCTCTCTTTAATGCACGGTCGGCTGAGTTTCTTGTAGAGGTTTGATACCAAATTCAGCATGAATTGTTAACACGCAAGCTTTTACATGCTCGATAACGTGTTCCAAAAGTTGAGCTTGCTCATCCAAATCATCCTCTTCATCGATACCGAGCTTGGCAATTTCTTCTAGATCAGCCAAGGCCTCTTTAGTCTCTGCGGACGCTTTTTTCAAAACAACCCCAATCAAGCCAAGCCCAGAAATAAAGTGATTTACCCAGTCGGCTACGCCATCAGCCAAATCAAATACACTGGCACTCGCCTCTTCATCTGGCAACAGTAGTGACAACTCCATCCCGCTACCAGTGAGCTCTTCGATTGTAAAGGTGAGTACTTGTTCAGCCAATGTCAACGGACGATCTGGCCAACCCATACCTTCGTTAGTGTAATCAAAAATAAGTGGCTGCCAGCTCTTATCATTTAAGCCCAGACCACCGGCCAGCATGCCCGTTAGCAACCCATGCAACTCAGCAGGGTTAACCGCAAGTGCTGCAGATTTAAGGGCAGTGGCAAGAGAAAGATAATCCGGTAGTTTTTTTTCGCTCATGGGAAGCTCGTAATAAAATCAAATAAACGCGATCCTACCACTTAGCTTCCAATGCGAAAATGCTCAAAGCGTTAATTGTGGGTAGCTTTTACTCAATTTGCCTAATAACTGTGTTTTTAGTCCCTCATTTTTTACTGCTCGCTTTGAAAAGCTTGAATCTTAGGGCCGCTTTACCTATAGTTTCCACCTCGATGGGCATGTGAGTGGCACCATCTTAGACAGCGCGATAAGAGTTCATCCATCATGAGTAATCAAGCGGTAGACGTAGAAATTTTAGGAAAATTGACTCGTGTGAATTGCCCTGCGGGACAAGAGCAGTCTTTAATCCAAGCGGCGCAAGATCTTGATAACCGATTGAAAGAGATGGCAGAGCGTACTAAAGTTACCAATGAGGTAAAGCTACTCACGATTGCTGCGCTCAACATTTGTTATGAATTGCAAACCAAAAACAATGAGAGCCTAGGCCAACAAAATCAATTAACCGAGCGCATGGAACAGCTCGCTGCATCTCTTGAAGATGCCATCAGTAAAGTGAAGCTAGGACAGCAGTAGTCTTTACCAGCGTAACCAAATTTACCCTAGAGTGTTTGTCAGCCGGATTTAAGTCCCTGAGCCGATAAGCAACACCAAAGGGTTAGTACTTGGTAGCTATTGAGCAAGCTCGGCTCGTACCGAGAAGCCTGCGGTTACCATTGCTGATCCGCCTTGAACCAGCTGGTTCAAGGGCCAAAATCCGCAACGGCACTCTGGGGTATCCTTATGCAAAACACTCGACACACACTTCGTCAAGTCATCCGCCAGCGGCGTAAACAGCTATCACCTACGCAGCAAAAACACGCTTCAATTGAACTTGTCTCTCGTTTTTCAACACTGCCTGAAGTTTTAACGAGTCAGCACATTGCCCTCTACTTGGCAACCGATGGTGAGCTTGAAACACAACCACTCATAGCGTGGTTATGGCAACAAGGCAAACAGACCTATCTTCCCGTTTTACACCCCTTCTCGAGTGGGAATTTATTGTTCTTGCGCTATGATGCTCAAACCATAATGACGCGAAATAAATACGGCATTGCCGAACCCAAGCTCAACCAAACATTGATCAAACCAGTAAATGAGCTAGATATCATCTGCACACCATTGGTGGCATTTGATCAAACAGGGCAAAGGCTCGGGATGGGCGGCGGCTATTATGATCGTACGTTAGAAGCTTGGTTTAAAACGGGTAAAGGTGCCCTACCCATAGGTTTAGCTCATGATTGCCAACAAGTGACTCATCTGCCGAGCGAAGCATGGGATATACCTTTACCTCAAATAGTGACTCCAAGCCAAATCTGGCAATGGGAATCATAAATTATTGAGGCTATAATCGCCCCGCAACATTACCGTCACTATAAATCGATATCAGGAGATTGGCATGACTCAAGATGAAATGAAAAAAGCCGCCGGCTGGGCCGCACTCAAATATGTAGAAAAAGGCAGCATCGTTGGTGTGGGTACGGGTTCAACGGTGAATCACTTCATTGATGCACTGGGTTCGATTAAAGATGATATTAAAGGTGCGGTTTCAAGTTCTATCGCCTCAACAGAGAAGCTAAAAGGCCTAGGTATTGAAGTGTTCGACTGCAATGATGTTGATCAACTCGATATTTATGTTGATGGCGCAGATGAAATCAACCCTGCGCGCGATATGATCAAAGGCGGCGGCGCTGCGCTCACTCGAGAAAAAATCGTTGCCGCGATTGCGGATAAATTCATTTGTATCGTTGATGGTACAAAAGCGGTCGATGTTCTAGGTCAATTCCCACTTCCAGTTGAAGTGATCCCAATGGCGCGCTCTTATGTGGCACGTCAACTGGTTAAACTTGGTGGTGATCCAGCCTATCGCCATGGCGTAATAACGGATAACGGTAACGTTATCTTGGATGTGCACGGATTAAAAATTACTGATGCCAAAGCATTAGAAGATAAAATTAATGGGATTGTCGGCGTAGTAACCGTCGGTTTATTCGCTCACCGAGGTGCTGATGTCGTCATCACTGGCACGGAAAATGGTGCCAAAATCGAAGAGTAAGTCACAAAATAAGGCTACTTTCCGTTATTTCATTACAAACGGCACCCATGGGTGCCGTTTTTCTTCGCTATGCCCTAGAAAATCATGCCTTATTTCGTAATTTTCTTACCCAAAACAAAAAAAGTTTGTTACTTTATTGGTCAGAAGACGCACAAGGAAAACGTTTGTCTTCCAACAAAATGGTTAATCTTCCTCTTTACATTAGCCCTTTTGCTTTATGTGCGCCGTGTTTGCCCACCTTCCCATTTTTAAGGACGAGAATAATGGCCAAAGTTTCACTCGAAAAAGACAAAATCAAAATCTTACTCCTCGAAGGGCTACACCCTTCAACGGTTGAAGTACTGCAATCTGCCGGTTACAGCAATATTGAGTATCACAAAGGTTCTCTGGGTGATGAACAACTGCTCGAAGCGGTGAAAGATGCTCACTTCATCGGAATTCGTTCGCGCACTAATTTGACTGAAGCGGTAATCAACGCGGCAGAGAAGTTGGTTGCTATCGGCTGCTTCTGCATTGGCACCAACCAAGTTGACCTGAATGCAGCCGCAAAACGCGGGATTCCTGTCTTTAATGCACCATTTTCGAATACTCGCAGTGTTGCTGAACTCGTTTTAGGCCAAACACTGCTACTACTGCGTGGGATTCCTGAAAAAAATGCATTGGCGCATCGTGGTATTTGGAAAAAAAGTGCTGATAACTCTTATGAGGCTCGCGGTAAACGCTTAGGTATTATTGGCTATGGCCACATTGGCACCCAGCTCGGTATCATTGCCGAAAACCTCGGTATGCAAGTCTATTTCTATGACATAGAAAACAAACTCTCACTCGGTAATGCAACGCAAATACATACCATGAGCGAGCTACTGAATAAATGTGATGTCATTTCTCTGCATGTGCCTGAAACTCCAGATACTAAAAATATGATGGGTAAAGAAGAGTTTGCACGCATGAAGCCTGGCTCTATCTTTATCAACGCAGCACGCGGAACGGTAGTCGACATTCCCGCACTCTGCGATGCATTGGCATCAAACCATCTAGCTGGCGCGGCAATAGATGTATTTCCAGAAGAACCCGCCACAAACTCTGAACCTTTTGAATCCCCACTGATGCATTTTGATAATGTCATTCTGACACCGCACATTGGTGGCTCAACTCAAGAAGCACAAGAAAATATCGGTATTGAAGTAGCCGGTAAGTTGGCAAAATATTCAGATAACGGCTCAACCTTATCAAGCGTGAACTTCCCTGAAGTATCACTGCCAATTCACCGTGATAGTTCGCGTTTACTGCATATTCACGAAAACCGTCCGGGTATTCTGACACAAATCAACACCATCTTCGCCGAAGAAGGGATCAATATCGCCGCTCAATATTTACAAACGTCAGCGGATATCGGTTATGTAGTGATTGACGTAGAAACCGCTCGCTCTGCGGAAGCTCTTACTAAGCTGAAAAGCATCAGCGGCACCATTCGTGCGCGTATTCTTCACTAGGCACTTCTCTAGTAAAAGCACCAAACGACAAAAAGGCCACATAAAATGTGGCCTTCCTTATTTCGATAGGGAGCTCGGTAAATTAAGCTTTAAGCGCTCGCTCCCCGCGAGCAATACCTACCACGCCACTTCGCGCGACTTCGATTACTTCAGTGACTTCCGACAACGCTTGAATAAAGGCATCGAGTTTTTCGCTGGTTCCAGCAAGCTGTACAGTATATTGCGCCGCAGTAACATCCACGATCTGCCCACGGAAAATATCAGCCGTACGTTTCACTTCGGCGCGCGCAAAGCCGCTAGCTTTGACTTTCACCATCATCAGCTCACGTTCAATGTGTTCACACTCTGACACTTCTTGCACTTTAAGCACATCAATCAACTTATGCAGTTGCTTTTGAATTTGTTCAAGTTGCATTTCATCGGTCTTAGTGGTGATGTTTAAGCGTGACAATGTTGCATCATCGGTTGGCGAAAC
This sequence comes from Vibrio sp. V19_P1S1T109, assembly GCF_002241375.1. Lineage (NCBI taxonomy): Bacteria > Pseudomonadati > Pseudomonadota > Gammaproteobacteria > Vibrionales > Vibrionaceae > Vibrio > Vibrio sp. V19_P1S1T109. Next base: position 47,856 of record NZ_NDIM01000232.1, read on the forward strand.
CGTTAGTGATTCAATGTTATAACCACGTTGAGAAAATAGACCAACAACGCGAGACAAAGCACCCGATTGGTTTTCCATTAATATCGAAATAATGTGTCTCATATTATGTTCTCTCCGTTTTGCTTAACCACATTTTGTCCATCCCTTCGCCTTTAATTTGCATTGGGTAGACGTGCTCCGTTTCATCCACATTAATATCAACAAAAACCAATCGATCTTTCATATCGAGTGCTTTTTTAAGCCCGGCTTCAAGTTCATCAGGCTGTGAGATACGGATGCCAACGTGGCCATAAGCTTCTGCAATTGCTGCAAAATCGGGAACAGAACTCATATAAGAATTAGAGTGACGTCCTTGGTAAATAATATCTTGCCACTGTTTTACCATGCCAAGAAAACGGTTGTTTAAGTTAATAATTTTCACTGGAATATCATATTGCAACGCAGTGGAAAGCTCTTGGATATTCATTTGAATACTGCCATCCCCAGTGACAATCACTACCTCTTCTTCTGGCATGGCAAATTTAACCCCCATTCCAGCGGGTAAACCAAATCCCATGGTGCCCAAACCGCCAGAGTTGATCCAACGACGAGGCTTATTGAATGGATAATAAAGTGCGGCGAACATTTGGTGCTGACCAACATCGGAGGCCACATATGCGTCTCCATTAGTCAGTTTATGCAAAGTTTCAATCACTTGCTGCGGCTTAATGCGTTCGCTGGATTTCTCATAAGCTAAGCATTGGCGGTCGCGCCAGCTTTGGATATCTTGCCACCATAGTTCAAGCGCCTGCGAATCATTACAGCCACCTTGCTCAGAGAGCAATTGCAGCATAGTTTCCAGTACTTGTTCGGCTGATCCCACTATCGGCAGATCGACTGGCACATTTTTAGAGATCGACGAAGGATCAATGTCAATGTGCATGATCTTAGCGTTCGGGCAATACTTTTCTAGATTATTGGTCGTACGGTCATCAAAACGCACGCCAATACCGAAAATCAAATCCGCATTGTGCATCGCCATATTGGCTTCATACATGCCATGCATTCCAAGCATGCCTAACGCATTTTTATGAGTTCCAGGGAAAGCACCAAGCCCCATTAACGTGCTGACTACGGGTAAATTGAGCGTTTCAGCCAGTTGTAAAATGTGCTGATCTGCGCCTGAAATAACAGCGCCACCACCAATGTACAATACGGGTTTTTTGGCTTCTAACAACGCTTTTAGCGCCTTTTTAATTTGCCCTTTATGACCAGAAGTAGTTGGGTTGTATGAGCGCAGTTTGATCGACTCAGGATACGTGTAAGGGAGTTTGATCTGAGGATTCATCACATCTTTAGGCAGATCGATCACGACCGGCCCCGGGCGCCCTGTTGAGGCAATATAAAAGGCTTTCTTAATGGTTTCAGGAATATCTTCAGCTTTTTTTACAAGAAAACTGTGTTTGACGATCGGACGAGAAACCCCAACGATGTCACATTCTTGAAACGCATCGTTACCAATGAGGTTATTTGGCACGTTGCCTGAAATAACAATCATTGGAATTGAGTCCATGTAAGCGGTAGCAATCCCTGTGACGGTATTCGTCGCCCCTGGGCCAGAACAAACAAGTACCACACCCGTTTTTCCGGTTGCTCGAGCATAGCCATCTGCCATGTGCGTGGCCGCTTGCTCGTGGCGAACAAGGACATGTTTAATTTGGTCGGTTTTTGCGTGCAGCGCATCGTAAATATCAAGAACGGAACCACCTGGGTATCCAAATATTTGCTCTACACCTTCTTCGATCAGAGATTGAACCACCATCTCTGCGCCAGATAACATCTGTTGATTGGATTGCGTTGCCATTTTTTCTCCTTACCAGTACCCAACACATGGTCAGTCAATGGGCCTGGTTTTACATAGTTTAGGGCTTATTTGTAGCCTAATTCGAAAACTTTCCACTTTCGGCTATGTCTTGCTTTTGTCATAACAAAAAACAAGGTAACGCAACAACTGTAACTCTTTCTTATCATCGGGTCGAACGCCAAATAGCGCACACTTTGGCAAATGTTTGGTTAAATGGAATTTTATTAGGTAACTATCGTAAAACTGGTATTAAAAACAGCTCAATCCATGAGTAATTAGCAAAAATAAAGCAAAAAATATTACCATGCAGCAATGTAGCGTTATGAGGAAGCGAGGTTTAACTTCCGTCGTAATATAAAAAATCCCCCACGCTTTATCTGAAAAGCAAGTGGAGGATTTTTAAACAATGAAAAAACTATCTTAAGATAATCTTACTCACCTTTAGTCTTTTCTTTGTACATTTCCTCGATTTCATCTTGGTAACGATCACTAATGACTTTTCTACGCAGTTTCTGAGTCGGCGTCAGCTCACCTTTGTCCATTGAAAAAGCCTTAGGTAATAATTTAAACTTTTTCACCTGCTCAAATTTGGCTAGCTCTTTTTGCAAATCATTGACTCGTTTTTCCAGCATCTCAACCACTTGGTTGTTCTTGATAAGATCTAATCTGTCATGATATTTGATGTTGAGCTCTTTGGCGTAAACCTCCAAGCTGTCATAACAAGGTACAATTAAAGCCGATACAAATTTACGTGTGTCAGCAATCACCGCAATCTGTTCAATAAAGTGATCTTTACCAATCGCTCCCTCAATAACTTGTGGCGCAATGTATTTACCACCGGAGGTTTTCATCAGCTCTTTGATACGATCAGTAATGAAGACATTACCTTGCTCATCAATGTGTCCAGCATCTCCTGTTTTGAGAAAACCTTGTTCATCGAATGCTAACGCCGTTTCTTCTGCCATTTTATAGTAGCCGCGCATAACCATTGGTCCGCGAACAAGAATTTCATTGTTGTCACCGATTTTGACCTGAGCTCCTGGCATCGACATGCCTATTGAATCAGGATTAAAACACCGGTCATCCCAACAAGAAACCGTTGCTGTGGTTTCCGTCATGCCATAACCCAACTTCACGTTAATGCCAATGGCATGGAAAAATCGGCCGATGGTTTCATCTAATTTCGCGCCACCGCAAGGCATGAAATTAATCCGCCCACCAAGCAATGCACGCAATTTAGACAACACGATTTTATCTGCTAACGCGTAACTCTTTTTCAGCATGAAGGATGGTTGGCGCTTTTCTTGGTGACAAAGAGCCATCTTAGCCCCCATATTGACCGCCCAAGTAAATAGCACTTTTCGATGCAATGGCGCTTTCGAGACTTTTTCGTGAATAGCGGAGAAAATTTTCTCGTAGAAGCGAGGAACGGCACACATTACCGTTGGCTTTAGCTCACTCAATGCATCACGTACTTGCATCGTATCCTGCAAATAACAGTTAGTTGCACCGCTGTAAAGAATGTAAAAAGTCCACGCCCGTTCAAACACGTGTGACAATGGTAAAAAACAGAGTGACACATCATCCTTAGAGATGTTTAACCGCTCATCATGCCCTTCAAGCTGAGCGCCAATATTACGGTAATCAAGCATCACTCCTTTAGGTTGACCTGTGGTGCCAGAGGTATAGATGAGCGTCAGCAGATCATCCATATTCGCCTGTTCAAGGCGAGACTCTAATTCCGCTTGCTGGCCATCTGTATTTTGTTCAATAAAAGTCTGCCAATGGATGCCATGTTGAAAACTTTTTAGATCAATGCCATCACTCATGGCGACAATTAATTCAAGCTGTTCGCACTCATCAAAAAAATCCAGTGCCGCATCGTATTGTGCCTGTTCACCGACCAAGAGCACTTTGACATCAGCATCTTGAATAATGTAACTGGCCTGCGCTGGCGTATTAGTTGGATAAATAGGTACCGTAACGGCTCTTAACTGCAAAGTAGCCAAGTCAGCTATTGTCCACTGCGGCATGTTATTCGAAAAAATCCCGACTTTATCTTGAATTTTTATACCTTGCGTTAAAAGTGCAAGTGACATCGCATCGATACGTTGACCAAATTGCTTCCAGCTTATCCCATGCCACTCTTTCTCTATTTTGTGTTTTAGAGCAATGCACTCGCCACCTTTGACAATCTGTTCACGAATTCTTTTTACGATATGGAAATTTAAATTGGGCATCTTTTTTACCTGTAGCTTACACATGTAAGCTTTTTGAGCGCACAAGTGTACATTTAGAAGCAAAAAAGGCAACTGACGGATGTCAAAGTTATCAATTAATTCTACAGACAAAAAAGCCCTGAATGGATATAACCAATTCAAGGCTCAAAGAGGCGTATCACTAAGTTTAGATCACCGTACAAACTACCGGGTAAACGTTAGTTTAATGCAACAACTTCGCCGCAAATCATCATTAACTGATCACGCAGCCAAATATGGCCTTTGTCTTTTTCACTAGACTCATGCCAACTGAGATAACCACTGATTTGACCATTTGCAAATGGGAAATCGAGGATTTGTAACTGATCTCGGTTAGCCGCATTCTCAACCATCCAACGAGGTGCAATCGTCACCAACTCAGATTGTCCGACCACATAAAGCACGTTGCTCAAACTGGTCCCTTCATAATAAGGAACACAGTCTAATTCGCGATATGCTTGCTCAGAAAAACTACGTTGCCCATGGATGCGAGATAACTTCGCATGCTTTTCAGCTGTTAGGCTATCAGCGTTAACAGAGCCATTGATGCGTGGATGAGACTTAGATGCCACCACCACTAATTCATCTTGGAAAATTTCCGTACTGGAGAACCCTTGTTCATCAAAACGCGCGTAATCAATCACAAAATCGATCTCTTGGTAACGCATACGCTCGGCTAACAAACGGTTAAATTCCGCATCAAGATGAAGTTGGACCAAAGGCGCTTGTTCATGAACTGATGACATAATTTTCGGCGCGAAACGCATATCACAAGGACTGCAAATCGCTAATTTAAATAAGCGTGTTGATGTTTCAGGAGAAAACACCGAACTTGGCAGTTCATTACGGATTAATTGCAGTGCTTGACGCATCGGACCGAACAGTTGACGTGCACGTTGAGTAGGTTGAATACCTCGCCCTTGTCGCATAAATAGTTCATCATTAAACATTACCTTCAAACGCGCTACAGCATTGCTGACTGCTGGCTGAGACATACCCAAATTATGAGCGGCACGGGTAATATTTTGCTCTTGCATTACTGCATCAAAAACCGTCAGCAGGTTTAAATCTACACCACGTAATGTGCTTTCCATGCGGTAACTAGCAATAGCGCTCATTGCATCTTTTTTATCTAACATTTTTGGGACGCCTCTTGTTGTTATCGTCAATACCGTAAAAGTAATTTTTTAGAATAGATAACCTGCCATTTATTATATTTACCCAGACACAACTGGGTGGAGGCTACTATCTGCTAAGCATTTATCGATTGGCAACAAGATTGATAAAATATCAGTTTTTTTTATCCAAACAAAAAGATTGTCCTTATTTATCAGTACGATGTATTTTTATAA
>NZ_NDIM01000324.1:0-3370 GCF_002241375.1 Vibrio sp. V19_P1S1T109
CAAGCCAAGACGGCGAAAAAAACTGCGCTTCATCAATCATGAAATGATCGAAACTCGGCAACGCTTTAGTAGATAATGCGAGTTCTTTAATATAAATATGGGGAAGATAACCCTTAGGATCTGAGAGCTTTTCCACTAGAATTTCGTACAATTGCCAAACATGTTCCCTTTGGCTTTTCTGCAATGCGAATCCTCTACCTTGTCGGTCATATTCTAGATACTCATCCTTATCTTTGATCAGGTAGTCATTGATATACTCAAGTTCATCCCAAATTTGACTGTCTTTCAGCGACAATTCTGTATAGCAAGTATTGGCATCACTGAGAATTTTCTTCTTTGCGGCTTCAACATCTTGCTCTTTGAACAAGGCGCTTACATATCTAAATTTTGCTCTGTATTGCTGCCACGCGAAGGAGTGAAATGTCTGTATTTCGAGGTTGGCAGGCTCTCCGCCTAACCATGTTTTAAACTTTAGCTTAATATCTTCAACCACCGGGTTATTATGGATAATCAGCCGCACCTTTTTTTCAGGATATTTTTTGCAATAGAGGATTGCTCGATTAATTAGAATGAGCGTTTTACCACTTCCGGCAACACCATTAATCAAACGAACCGAGAACTCATCCTGCTGCTCTTCATCCTGATCTACCGACTCCATAATATCTAACCGAGTCGCTAATTCTTGGTCATAATCAAGGAAAAAAGGCAATAACCTTGCTGAGTTATCACTCACTAAATGCTGCTTACGCGTACTGCACTGTGTCGGGATAACAGACTCTGGGAATAGCTTCTTTTTTATGCTGGCAAAATGCTCAGCTGAAAGCTCTACCAGCTTGTCGATGATGATTTGTTCACCATTAGCATAAAAATCAGCTTGGCTAATAACTTGAACATAATCAGGCAAATGAGAGTGGTTCGAATCTAAATTTTCTACCACAGCGAGATATTGGACTGGAGCACAATCTCGCTCAACCAGCAACTCATTGAATCGACGCAATATTTGAACATCGACTAGGCTTGGCGCCTGCGAATGCGACCCGATAAAGAGCCAGCAATTACAAGGCCCTTCAACAATACAGGGCGCCACTTTTAAAGCATCGTCTAGAGGCTCACGAATAAAAAAATCATCGCCCAATTGAGCAAATACTTTTTTGAAATGGCGTCTTACCTTGCGATCAAGACCTGTAATTGTCTCTATATGTGCCATGACTAAACCTCCACTCTACAGCTGTGTTTTATTAAAGAGCGATACTCCAGAGCACTCTTTCGAGCTCTCTCTTCCTCAATACCCAAGGCAAATGATTCTGATATTTCGGGACCAATGAGAATCAACTTGGTTTGTGGGCGAGTAATGGCAACATTGAGACGTTCGGACTGAAAAAAGAAATCAGCGATCGCTGTAATATATTGGGGGTCTGATGAGCACATTGAGATGATAATCATCTCTCTTTCTTGCCCCTGCATCCTTTCAACCGTATCAGTAACAATCGACTTCGATGAAAAAATTCCGAGCTTGTCAGACAAACAACTTTTTATCGCTTTAGCATGGGCACGGTACGGCGTCACAATGCCAATTTCTTCTGCATCCAATCCTGATTCAACCGCGCTATAAGCAATATCTGCAACTAACTCTGCTTCGTCTCTATTTGAGCTTCGTTTGTTGATACCCGGCGTGCGAATAAAGACAAAAGGCTCTTCACTCGAAAGAATTTGGCTGTATTTGAGTGGAACGTTGGGAAGTCTAAACGTTGATTTGTCTGCCGAGCGTTTAGAAACAAGATCACCTTTGTAATACGTTTTACTTGGCCAGTCGGTAAGTGCTGGTGACATTCGGTAAGTGAAATCCAACATAATGGAAAATTCATTATTAGCAGCAATAAATTCAGAAAAGGCAGACCCTTCAGCTAAAACAGATTGAGACAAAATAACTGGCGGTAATTGCTTGTGATCACCAACAAACACATATCGTTTTCCTTTGCGCATCGCCATTAAGGCAAGCGGTAATGTTATTTGGCTTGCTTCATCAAAAATGACAGTGTCGAATTCAAAACTCTCTAGGCGCTCAGTACATGTTGCAAATGGCGTTGCTCCAATAACATACCCACTCTCTGGTATCTCTTGCCATTTAGCTCCTGAGTCGTAGGATTTTACTTTTGAACTTAGTCCTTTATTCCCACCATGGGCACATACCTTAATCACTGGTACGCTTTCATCCACTATTTTATTAAGAGCATTATTAATTGCCATGTGAGTATGAGAGGTGAGCAAAACGCGCTCACCCGCTTCTACAAGTAATTTGGCGATTAAACTGATAACCTTGGTTTTCCCGGTGCCTGGGGGCCCTTGAATACATGCTAGATAACGTGATGCCACCCCATAGGCCGCCGCTTCACATTGTTTGTCATTTAAACCACACTCTTGCGCGTAATCTGCCGCATCATCAAACCGATCTTCATCAACAAGATCAGTATTTAGACTATGCGCTAGTAGGGGCAATAGCGTATTTCGACCGATAGCCGAGGTCGCGACATCCTCCAAGGCTTTATCGTAAAACGATGTTAAGTCCATTCCATCAGGATCAGCAAAGCAATCACTCTGCAATTTCGTTATTTTTGTTTGATCAAATTTAGCTCGAAGTAACCATTTACCATCATCTTCAGCCTCAATTGTTGCTTGTGATATGACCCGTTCGATATGAGCTTCACCCAAATGGAGGCATACCATGTCTCCTTCACGAAATTTCGATTCATTCTTACCAAGAGTGGCTTCTAGTTGACCATTACCAAGGGACTTAACAGAATTAATCTGCTGAGTTTCACCTTTGTATAATTTATCTTTGAGCGGTTTTTCCCAAATTTCTAAAAGCTTCTCCATACCCGCCCGATGTTCGGCATACACAAAGGCTTTTAATTTTTCCAATACTGGGGAGAGTTCCATTAAGATCATCCTAAAAACATGCTAAGTCTATGATACTCATCAACATGAATAAGAGGACCATAATATCCTGACAGGGATCACATTAAATACAACTATATAAACAATAATGATTGCAGAGTAGTTGAAAAGCCTTACTAAAATGCTATCACGGTGATCAGAACCGATTTAAGTATGCGAGTGTTTCATCTACACATTTGATTTTAACCGCTCATAGTCATCTAACTCTTCTTGAGCGTTTCTTGACAACATAATTAAACGAGTCTGAATTCTTGATACTAGCTTTGGAGGAAGGAGCGCTAACAACTCCTTTTTCTGCAGCACATCAAAACCATTCTTAAACGGTAAGCGCATCATAAACCCCGCATTCTAATCGTCTGGCCCGAATAATAAGATCAAACCTCCAACCCAAAGGAGATTTGAAATGGCCAAACGA
>NZ_NDIM01000083.1:0-3356 GCF_002241375.1 Vibrio sp. V19_P1S1T109
GTAAATCTCATCAATTCCAATGTGAGTGACGTTTTTAAGACAAGGTTGAGAGTATCGCTTTTGCAGGTAATGCTTCTGAATCTCTTTCACTGTATCCCAACAGACACCACATAGCTTGGCAATAGCATTGATGGTGACGTTCAATGCTGACAGCGAGAGAACATACTGTTCAAAGCCCTTTGTGTAACGCACCTTGGGACGAGGAACAAAGTTAAGCGGCAAATACCCGAGTGTATTACAAGCTCGGCATTCAATCCGCTGGTTTACTATCTGGATGTAACAGGGGCTAGTGCCGATTGGCGTAGCGATGAAACGGCGAACCTTACCTCCTTTTTTTTATGACATCACGACTACGACATGATGGACATTTAATATGAGGATTGTGTGCTACGTGAAAGATGGTCGCGTCACCATCAAACTCTGTAGAGCAATAATGGAAAGGGCCGCGTATTCCAAAGCGATGGTAAAGAAGTGAAGTTGACATTAACTGGCTATTTTTGGCGATATGGTATCAGAAAAGTCATTCAGGTATCGATTTTCCGGATGAACCGTTCTGTCTGCTTAATGTTAGGCAAAGGTGTCACAATGACTCACAGTTGGTCGATTGTTTAAGCCATTCAATCAATAAGGCTAGGAAAAAGCAATATGCTCTGATCTTGCCTTTTCCTGTGCGTTACAGGTTGGTTGAAATTAAAGAGGAAAGTGAAACAGTGAGCTTTTCTCTTTTTTCTTTTGTTTATCCAAGTAGTCTAAATACACTAGATGCATAAGGAGGAACGGCTCATGACCGAAATGGAAAAAATGATGAATGGTATGGTGTTTGACGGTGCAGACCCAGAAATGGAAGCCATTCGTAGCAAAGCAGGACATTTACTGTTGCAGATCAACCAATGCGCCGATGCTACAGCCCGCCATCAATTGCAAACTCAGCTATATCGTCAAATTGGCCAACAAAGTGTGGTGCAGCCTCCTTTCTATTGTGAATTCGGTGAAACAATTTCCATTGGTGATGAAACCTTTATCAACATGAATGTCACTATGCTTGATGGCGCTAAAATCACGATCGGTAATCATGTTTTGATTGGCCCTAACACCCAGTTTTATACACCAGCGCATGCTTTGGATTATCGCAGCCGCCGCTTGTGGGAAACATTTTGTAAGCCGATTACGGTTGAAGATGACGTATGGATTGGTGGCAACGTTGTGATTAATCAAGGAGTCACGATTGGTGCGCGTTCGGTTGTCGCGGCAAATTCAGTGGTCAATCAGGATGTGCCAGCTGATAGCCTAGTAGGAGGCACACCAGCGAGAGTGCTCCGTTCATTAAAAGAAATGAATGGAACATCTGACCTGCATAGTTCAGTTAAGGAAGGGCATCATTGAAGCAGCATAAACATACACTATTTGGTGTTGCGGCTATCTTGCTGTGGAGCTGTCTAATGGGGCTAATCAGAACGGTCACCGAGCAATTTAGCCCAATTGGTGGGGCGGCACTGATTTACACTGTGAGCTCAGTATTTCTGATGCTTGTCATGGGCGTGCCTAAATTCAAACACTTTTCTCTGCGTTATGTTCTGATCGGTGGCGCGCTTTTTGTGAGCTACGAAATCTGCTTAGCATTAGCGTTAGGTATGGCCAATGATCGCCATCAAGCGCTCGAGATGGCGGTGATTAACTATTTGTGGCCAGCCTTGACGGTGTTGTTTGCGGTATTTCTCAGCCGTAAACCCGTCCATATTCTTGTGTATCCAAGCGTTGCGCTCGCATTTGTCGGGGTTGCTTGGACCATTACTGGTGATAGTGGGTTTTCGGTGATGCAAATATCAGCCAATATTGCGACTAATCCCTTAACCTATAGCATGGCGTTTGGCGGGGCGATTATTTGGGCTGTTTATTGCAATATCACCAAACAATTAGCCAATGGACAAAATGCCATTATCCTGTTCTTTATGGCTACTGCTATCGCCCTCTGGATTAAGTATTTTCTTAGCAGCGAAAGCACTTTAGTGTTTACCGTTCCAGCAACCTTGAATTTAGCGTTAACGGGTGTGGTGATGGGCAGCGGTTATGCACTTTGGAATGTGGCAATCTTGCGTGGCAACATGGTTCTATTGGCGACTCTTTCTTATTTCACGCCAGTGATTTCAACCTTGCTTTCATCGCTAATCTTAGGTGTAGCGCTTGGGCTAAGCTTTTGGCAAGGTGTGATTATGGTGACGATGGGTTCTTTAATTTGTTGGTGGGCGACCAGAGAACGTCAATCGACGGTGCAAGAGAAAATGCCAATAGCCTGACATCGCAACAGCTTTGCTATGTATAAAAAAAGCCCTCTCGGGAACGAGAGGGCTTTTTCCGTTTAATTGAGACTGATTAACGAGCTACGTTCATGGTTAATTGCAGTACGAATGGCAGCTTTGATAAACGCTTATGTAGCGAGCGACGAGTACTTTCGATATCTTCGAGTGCAATCATTTCATTCTCATCAGGGCGAATATCGACATTGACCCACAGCTCATGACCGACTTTAGTCACCGCAGTCAACTCGATATCTTGCTCTGATTCTTCACCTACGGCAATGACACCTTGATCCACGGTTTTACAAATCTCTTTGCTTGGTGACATCATCAACAATTCACGTGTTGCCGATTTAAGCATGTCATAAGGCACTTTGATAAAGTAAAACGACATTAATAGCATCATGATTGGGTCTGCATAGACGGCATATTTTGCCCAAGGAGACAAGGTCATCAACCAAGCGGCAATGAAGCCGACCGTTACCGCGACGCTTAATAGCGTGTCCATTTGCCACTGTTTTACTTCAGCGTCAATCAAACCAGAAGAGTAACGTTTACTCTTGTTGACCATGAACCACCACGCAATCGCACAACCAATCACGTTCACTGTGCCAAAAACAGTTGCGATAGAAGCATCCACTTCTCGACCACCGCTAAACAATGCCATGACAGCCGAGTACAACGAATAACTCACGACTAACAAAATAACGCTGGCTTTGATAGCAATAACCGCAGGTTCTAGCACCGCGCGTCCAAAGGGAAAAGTCGAGTCAGAAGGTTTACGAATGTAGCGTGACGCCACCAGCGACAATAATGTTAACAGCAAACTAACCAGTGAATACACACCGTCAAACACGATAACCAGTGAACCGACAAGCATACCAACCACAAGTCCGCCACCAGCAAAGCCAGAAGCTAAAAGGGCCGAAATCGTCAAAATGCGATTTTCATTATTTCTTGTTCGAGCACACATAAAAGACTACCTGTTGAAAACATGCTGTTATTTTGGCTTAAAGCACGGTTTTGACAATCTCTAAGTGCATTGGTCGTTGGCTTGAATAT
>NZ_NDIM01000142.1:0-3351 GCF_002241375.1 Vibrio sp. V19_P1S1T109
TATTTATACACAGTAAATCAATTATGACCATTCGAGGCACGGAGCTTCCTCACTTATCTCACGGCGAGAAGATTGGTACCGACATCGTTCGGCATATATTAAGAGGGTCAAATTATGGAAATGAATGTGGTTGAAATTTTGGGCTATGCAGCTTCGATCATGGTGGCAATCTCGCTGACAATGAAAGATATCGTTAAACTGCGTATTCTTAATTTTGTTGGTTGTGCACTGTTTACCGCTTACGGACTCATGATTGATTCATGGCCTGTAGTGCTCACCAACGGTTTTATCGCCTGCGTAAACATCTACTTTTTAGCCAAGATGCAACGAGAAAAAAAAACGGCTGACGCCAAAAGCGCTGCATGATAAACCCAAAATAATAAAAATTGACGTGTAAAAAAATGCTCTGCCACGATGACAGAGCATTTTTTATCGATAAATCAGAGAGCAAAAGCATAAATAGCCAAGCAAAAAGCCTCTAGCAGGGGGATACATAGAGGCCATAAGGCTAAGTATTACTCTTCGTCATCGTGCATAGTTGCCCAAGCTTGAGCACATTTCACCGCACGTTTCCAACCTTTATAGCGACGATCGCGCTTCTCTTCATCTTGATGAGGAACGAATGTTTTATCGATCACGGCTTTATCAGCAAGCTCATCCAAGCTTCCCCAAAAGCCAACCGCAAGACCAGCTAAATAGGCTGCTCCTAGCGCGGTCACTTCCGTCACTTTAGGACGGTGTACTTCGGTATCAAGCACATCTGATTGGAATTGCATTAAGAAATTATTGGCTACCGCGCCACCGTCTACGCGTAATGCTGACAGTTTGATGCCAGAATCAGCTTGCATTGCATCAAGTACATCACGTGTTTGGTAAGCGACACTTTCCAAGGTCGCACGAATAATATGGTTCGAATTCACGCCACGCGTTAAACCAACAATCGTACCACGGGCATAAGCATCCCAATACGGCGCGCCTAAACCAGTAAACGCTGGCACAACATAAACGCCGTTGGCCGTATCAACTTTCGTAGCGAAATATTCTGAGTCATGCGCATCTGAAATCAGTTTCAATTCATCACGCAACCATTGAATCGATGCACCGCCCATAAAGACTGCACCTTCAAGCGCGTAGTGAGGTTCACCAGCAGGGCCACAAGCTAGAGTTGTTAGCAAGCCATTATGTGAGGTGACTTTCTCTTTACCTGTGTTCATCAATAAGAAACAGCCAGTGCCGTAAGTATTTTTTGCTTGGCCCGCCTCAACACACATCTGCCCATAAAGCGCAGCTTGCTGGTCACCCGCAATTCCAGCAATAGGAATACGTGTCCCGCCTTTACCACCAATGTTGGTTTGGCCGTAAACTTCGGAAGATTTCTTCACTTCAGGCATCATAGACAAAGGAATATCAAACTCTTTTAGGATTTTCTCATCCCAATGCAAGTTGTTGATATTGAAAAGCATAGTGCGAGATGCATTGGTATAATCCGTAACGTGAACACGGCCTTGTGTCATGTTCCAAACGAGCCACGAGTCAATTGTACCAAACAGCAGTTTTCCAGCCTCGGCGTCTTCACGAGCCCCTTCGACATTATCCAAAATCCATTTGATTTTGGTGCCAGAGAAGTAAGGGTCAAGCACTAGGCCTGTATTCTCGCGAATGTACTCTTCTAGCCCTGGGCGTGCTTTCAATTCTTCACAAATGGATGCGGTACGTCGACATTGCCATACAATCGCATTGTAGACTGGTTTACCCGTTTCTTTGTTCCACACCACCGTAGTCTCACGTTGGTTGGTAATACCAATCGCCGCAATTTCATCACTGCGAATACCAGCTTTGCCAAGTGCTTCTACTAGCGTCGAACTTTGCGTCGCATAAATTTCCAGTGGATCATGTTCAACCCAGCCAGCTTGAGGGTAGATCTGGGTAAATTCACGCTGAGAAACACTGACAATGTTAGCATCATGATCTAACACTACAGCACGTGAGCTTGTTGTTCCTTGGTCAAGGGCAACAATATATTTCTGCTCAGTCATGGTCTTTTCCTTATCTTTCACGTTAATCGTTTTATGAAGTGTTATCGTTATTTTAGACGTGAGCTTGCTCACTTTCTTCTACGTCATCACACTGGTTTGGAATGGTGCAGCCTACGCCGACAGTGGGTAAGTACGTGCCAATAAATTTAGGGTAAGCCCATGCCCCAAAACAGGCACCCGCAATAGGAGCAATGATAGGTACGATGAAGTATGGGATATCTTTTGCACCTGTTAGTGCGTAGTCCCAGCCAGCTAAGTAGGCAAACAATTTAGGGCCAAAATCACGCGCAGGGTTCATTGCAAAGCCAGTCAATGGGCCAAGTGAACCACCGATAACCGCAATCAGAATACCAATCAGCAATGGGTTCATTGCATTGCGATGTGCGCCGTTATTTTCATCACCTAGTGCCAAAATAGCGAACATTAATACTGCTGTGATGACAAATTCGACCGCCAATGCACCAACAAATGATAATGAAGCATTAGGGTAGGTAGAAAAAATACCCGCTGTGGCTAACGCTTCTTGACTGCTACGTACAAAATTGTGTGCGATTTCATAATCAGTAAAAAGGTTGCTGTACAAGCCGTAAACCAGAGCAGCAGAGCAGAATGCACCGAGCATTTGCGCCGCAATATAGGGAAGTACTTTTGCTTTGTTGAAGCCGTGGAAGGCGGCCAGTGCAATGGTCACCGCCGGATTAATGTGAGCTCCAGAAACACCCGCAGTGCAATAGATGGCAATTGCCACACCTAAGCCCCACATGATGCTGATTTCCCACTGACCAAATTGTGCGCCAGTAAGAACTAAGGCAGCAACACAGCCTACACCGAAAAAAATCAGCAATCCGGTGCCGATAAACTCCGCGATACACTCTCCGAGAAGAGTATGTTGTTTTGTTCGAGTCATAGTAAGTGTCCTTGTTTATTTTTTGTGTACACAATGTTTGTGTGTGGCAAATTTTGCACATTTTTCTTCCCACGAAAATTAAAAAACAGCATTTATGAGCGTTCGAACACAATTTTGTTACTTGCAATATCGTTTTTTGTTAATTAACTCATTATTTTGATCTTCTGCTCATTAACGCAGAGCTTAACAAATGATAGGAAACTAAGGGTGTCTCTATAAACAACGACATAATCAAGTGCAATAACGGATAGAGATATGATTTCATACTGCTAAGAGAGGCATGATGATAAAGTCATCGGATCAGCTCGTAAGCGCATTTGTTCTCTAAAATCCACTCCAGTTGTTAAATTAACACAACCTAAATTGTTAAACCGTTCATCATTTTGATATGAAATAACATACAAAGAT
>NZ_NDIM01000068.1:0-3315 GCF_002241375.1 Vibrio sp. V19_P1S1T109
ATTATGTACTATGTCAATACGTTAGGTCTTTTTATCTGTGAAATTAGTATAGTTCAGATTTTTTTAAGTGATGAACGGATGAGAGATAATTTAAGCGAATGGAAATAATTCAAAGAGTTGGCGAAAAAAAAGAGCCAGTAAAACTGGCTCTTTAATCAAGGTGTTTGCGTTTGAAAATTAACGAGTTCCGTACACCACGATGGTTTTACCGTGGGCAGAAATTAAATTCTGCTCTTCGAGCATCTTCAAAATACGTCCTACAGTTTCACGAGAACAGCCTACAATTTGGCCGATCTCTTGACGGGTGATTTTGATTTGCATGCCATCTGGGTGCGTCATTGCATCAGGTTGTTTCGCTAGGTTGAGTAGCGTTTGTGCAATACGACCCGTCACGTCTAGGAAGGCTAAATCACCCACTTTTTGACTGGTGACTTGTAGACGTCGAGAAATTTGTGCAGACAGACGCATTAAGATGTCTGGGTTCACTTGGATAAGCTGACGGAATTTCTTAAATGAAATTTCCGCAACTTCACAAGGAGATTTTGCACGAACCCAAGCAGTACGCTCTTGGTCTTCTTCGAATAGACCAAGTTCACCGATAAAGTCACCTTGGTTGAGGTAAGAGAGGATCATCTCTTTACCTTCTTCGTCTTTAATCAATACCGCTACCGAGCCTTTGACGATGTAGTACAGCGTCTCTGCTTTTTCGCCCGCATGAATCAACGTGCTTTTCGATGGGTATTTATGAATATGACAGTGTGAAAGAAACCACTCTAGTGTTGGATCGGTTTGAGGTTTACCTAGAACCATAATATCTCACTTCCTCTGCAGGGTACGCTTGCCGCTTTCCATATTGTAGCTAAGCCTAAAATAAGCTTACTAGGATAAGAGCACTTTCCAAATGCTGCAAGCTAACTTGTGTTTCGGTTAAGGATAGTATCCTTTTTCAGAAACGATTTCTTGATTTTAATCGTGTCAGTGGCATGATTTTTTACGCAAAACTGTGCACATGATCACGGTATGAAAAGTAACCGTCAACTTGTCCGATCACTTAGCCAATTTTACCTGTTTCAATCAATTGCTGCAGGATCGGTCTGACGATCAATTCCATCGCAAAACTCATCTTGCCACCCGGTACCACAATGGTGTTGTGGCGCGACATAAAAGAGCCATCAATCATGGCGAGCAGATAGGGGAAATCAACATTCTTTATGCCGCGCAGGCGGATCACGACGAAGCTTTCATCCAAACTAGGGATGCCCTTGGCGTTAAGTGGGTTTGAAGTATCAACCGTCGGTACCCGTTGGAAGTTGATGTGAGTTCGTGAGAATTGGGGGGTGATGTAATTGAGGTAATCATCCATCGAACGGACGATGGAATCCATCACCGCTTCACGTGAATGGCCTCGATCACGAGTATCACGCACGTACTTTTGTATCCACTCAAGGTTAACGATTGGCACCATGCCTATCAAAAAATCGACATGCTGCGCGACGTTTACATCGCCATCGACTACACCGCCATGCAGACCTTCGTAAAACATCACATCCGAGTTTTCTGGTAAATCTTGCCAAGGTGTAAAGGTGCCGGGCATTTGATTGTAGGGCACAGCTTCGTCAAAAGAGTGTAGATAGCGGCGAACTTGGCCTGTGCCTAATTTCCCATATTGGCGGAAAAATTCTTCCAATGCAGGAAAATCATTGGCTTGTGGACCAAAGTAACTGATGTGCTTCCCTTGTTCGCGCGCTTTACGAATTTCCACATCCATTTCTGGCCGTGTAAAACGATGGAAGCTATCCCCTTCAACCCATGCTGGTTTAATGTTCATCATATTGAACATTTTGCGAAAGGCTTCTGAGGTCGTAGTTGTACCGGCACCGGACGAGCCGGTGACAGCGATAATTGGATGTTTTGCTGACATGACAAACCCTGTCTGTATGTAACGTACTTGTTATCGATGGCTGCAATATAGCACGAAAAGAGTAGATTGTTTTGAGCTGAAATTATTTACGCAATTGAATATCCACACTTTCATGCAACTCAGAATAGACGATGATCGCCTCCCCTGTTGCGAGCTGTTTCTTTATTTGCTCGATTTTTTGCTGCAATGGTACTTCCTGCTCTCCGTAATCAGTACCTTCGCGTAATACAAACGTTTCAATCAAATTATCCAGTGTTTCAGGCGCAATGTGCTGCCAAGGAATAAGCATGACGACCTCTTAAACTGTCATGGAAAAAAGGGTATCGATTTAAATCGATATGTGATTAATCATGCGTTGCATTGATGATCAATAGGGTTGCCGTGACGCAGGTTTTCGTAATAGGTTGGAAGTGCTTCTTCGAGCCAAAATTTAGGTTTAAGCGCGCTACCGCTGAGAAAACCGACATGGCCACCTTGGGTAAATAAGCGGTAATGGATGTTGTCTGGCAAGGAAAATTTGGGGATCACGGCATCCGTCATAAAGGGATCATCTTGCGCTTGAATGATTTGTAGCGGCACGCGAATTTGTGTCAGCTTTGAAAGGCCTGAGCACTGCTGGTAGTAATCCTGCGCATCTTGAAAACCATGCAAAGGTGCGGTGATGAGATCGTCAAATTCGTAAAGTTTTTTGATGTGTTTAATTTGATGGTTAGAAATACCTAACTCATTATGTAAAAGATGCTGTTTCTTTAGTGCATTTTTTTTCAATGATGTCAGTAAGTAAGCGCGATAAACCTTTGAAAATCCCTGTTCAATGCGTGTGGAACACGCTGCCAGATCGAGCGGAGCGGAGACAACGGTTGCTGCGCTAACGATCGGGTCGTGACTATATTGTGCTAAGTAATTAACCAACATATTGCCGCCAAGAGAAATGCCCACTGCCACGATAGGTCGATTTGGGCATTGCTTGCGTATGTATTCGAGCACAAAGCGTGCATCTTCAACTTCACCAGAATGGTAAGCGCGTGCCAGATGGTTCGGTTTGCCGCTACAGCCGCGAAAATGCATCATGACCGATAACCACCCCTGCTGTGCGAAGGCGTACATTAAGCCATTGGCATAAGGGCTATGAAAACTGCCTTCTAAGCCATGAAACAAGATAAATAGGGGTTTATTTTGTACTCGCTCTGAGCGCCAATCATCACTCCAAGCAAGGTCTAAAAAATCACCATCAGGTGTAAACAGCGTTTGCCACAGCGGCTCAAAACGTGCGCGTTTGCGCAACAAACGAGGAAGCAGAGTCTGAAGGTGTGGATTTGTTAGTCCAGTAGCAGCGATAAATGGAGTCATAACCATAGCGTATTATTTTTATGAATTGCGACCAGTATACACCG
>NZ_NDIM01000330.1:0-3304 GCF_002241375.1 Vibrio sp. V19_P1S1T109
TTCAGAAAGTGTGGGGCGCTGTGCTGATGTTTTTCATCATCTCGGCCACACCATTTACGTGAAAAAATGAGGAACAATTAATGACCTCGTTGGCGATGCATTTGGCAACCGACAATCGGAATTTCAGCCGATTTTATCATCCCCAACAAAAAGTGGATTGGGTAAAGGTTTTGCCCGGTGGGTTGTACTGTACGATGCGACAAGAGGTCATTTGTACCGGTTTAGGTTCTTGCGTTACCGCCTGTATGTGGGACCAAGCGGCCAAAGTTGGGGGGATGAACCATTTTTTATTGCCTTTTGATCAGCATTCACAAATTGATCACTGGCATCCTGATGATATTGCTTCAACCGCCTCTCGTTATGGTTGCTATGCGATGGAGCTACTGATTAATCAGTTGATCAAAATGGGGGCTGAGCGTCAGCGCTTACGAGTAAAACTCTTTGGTGGAGCACAAATGCTGGGTTTTAAAGCCATGATTGGCCAGAAAAACATAGATTTCATCAAAAACTATGTTGAGCAAGAAAGGCTTATTGTCGAAGCCAGTGACTTGGGGGGGGACGAACCGAGAAAAGTCATTTTCGAACCCATGACAGGTAAAGTGTGGCTAAAAAGAATTCCATTGACCGAAGTGAGCCGGTTAAGTTTTCAAGAAAAGGTTTATGCCACACAGTTGGATCGTAAAGCGCATAAAGAGAGTGATGATGTGGAGCTATTTAAATGAAAAAAATCAAAGTGCTGATTGTCGATGATTCTCCCGTTTTTAGAGCACTGCTCTGCGAGCTGATTAATGCTGACCCTATGTTAGATGTCGTCGCAATGGCACAAGATCCTTACCAAGCCCGAGAGCTTATCAAGCAGCACAACCCTGATGTGCTAACGCTAGATATTGAAATGCCAAAAATGAATGGCGTGCAATTTTTAAAAAATATTATGCGGTTACGCCCTATGCCGGTAGTGATGATTTCAACCTTGACCCAGCATGGCGCTCAAGCCACGTTAGAAGCATTAGAGCTTGGTGCAGTGGATTACTTCCCTAAACCGTCGGTCGAAAACACGGCTGAAATGGCAAGTTATAGGGAGCTGGTGAACGACAAAATAAAAATGGCGGCAGGGGCAAATGTCGTTCAATCGCATCATTCTGCGGCGGTTAATCAGGTCGAACTGATAGCGGCTAGCCACCAAGAGGCGCGTTATCAGTTGATCGCGATTGGAGCCTCAACGGGCGGAACAGAAGCATTAAAAAGCATATTCTCTGTTTTACCAGCAGGGTTGCCACCGATCGTGATCACTCAACATATCAGTGCGATGTTTACTCGCCCCTTTGCAGAGCGTTTGAATCTTTGTAGCGCCGTAGAGGTGAGAGAGTTGTCCGCTAATCAAGCGCCTTTAGTGAATGGATGCGCTTATGTTGCTCCCGGAGATAAGCATCTGATGGTGATAAAAAAAGGCACTCACCTTTACTGTCAAGTTGACGATAGACCTGCGGTCAATCGTCATAAACCCTCAGTAGATGTGATGTTTGATACGGTTGCTGAAAATGTGGGAGACAAAGCCATCGGTATCCTCTTAACAGGGATGGGTAAAGATGGAGCGCAAGGCATGCTCAAAATGAAGTTGTGTGGCGCATTGACTTTAGCTCAAGACGAAAAAACATCAGTGGTGTGGGGAATGCCCAAAGCGGCAGTAGAGATTGGCGCAACACAGAATATCAAAGCGTTAAATGCCATACCACAATGGATTTGTGATGAGCTCTATCGCTAGTGTTGTCTCATTAAATAAGCTCAACATAGAGAAGCAAGGAATGGGTGATGATAAATAAAACAGTGACACCAAAAGCAAAATATATTTTAGCTTTAGTTTTGCAGCTAATGGCCCTTTTTGCCGTCATGCTTCACTCCTCTAATTTATGGAGCATGGGGTTAATGATTTTTGCGGCAGCAATACCTTGGCTAGTATTGTCTATGAATTTTAGTGAACAAAACAAAGCTAAAGCCAACCAAAATAAGGTTGAAGAAGAGTCCACTCTTGAAACGCAGCAACATCTACAGAGTATTGAAAAACTGTTCAAAGAGACGCTACCTAAAGTGAGTAGCCCTTTAACCATGCAGCACACCGTGATTGAAGGTTCAGTAGAGACATTAAATAACGCATTTTTTGGCTTGCAAGATATCAGCCAAAAACAGAGTTACGTCTCAAGTACCTTGGTCAATAACTTATTGGCAAACCAAGGCAGCGAATATGATCTCACCACCGTACTACCAAAGACTGAGGCGATTATTGATGGCTTTGTGCAAATTCTGATTGATATTTCGGAGAAAAGTATTTCAGCGGTACACAGCATTCACGACATGTCAGAAAAATTGGATATGGTCTTTAAACTGTTAAATCAAGTGAGAAGCCTATCGGAACAGACCAACTTATTGGCGCTGAATGCGGCGATTGAAGCAGCGCGAGCGGGCGAGGCCGGGCGAGGCTTCGCGGTCGTGGCTCAAGAGGTGCGCGACTTGTCGGTTAAAGCAAGAACACTGAATACTCAAATTGAATCAGAAATTAATGTTGCTCAACAAACAGTACAAAGAGCAAACAAAACCGTTGGCGAAATGGCATCGATAGATATGACTCACGTGATTGAGTCGAAAGAGAAAGTGGACCACATGCTGCGTGGTGTCCAACAAGTGAATATAGAAATAGAGCAAGAAGTGCAAAAAATTCAAGAATTAGGACAAGAATTAACCCAGCAAGTGAGTAATGGCGTCCGTGCCCTTCAATTTGCTGACATTGTGGTTCAACAAAGTGATTATGCGCATGCGTCTATTGATTATTTGCAAGAAGCAAATGAGCTATTGAACGCTTTACTAACACAAAGCATGACTAAAGCAGCATGGGCAGAACAACTTCACCAATTGACAGAGCGCCTGCACAATCGAAGTGGTCCCGCCGCAATCCAAACTAATATGGACGAAGGCGAAGTCGAGCTTTTCTAGGAGGGAGTACGATGAGTATAGAAACTGAAATAGATAGCAATGCGAAACACATTACTATCGCGATTGATGGTGCTTTTGGCTTTAACCTAGTTAAAGAATTTCGTAATAGTTATTCACCCTATCGAGGTTTTAGATTCACCATTGATTTACGCAAGGTGGATTATATTGACAGTGCTGGTCTTGGCATGCTGCTCAATATGCAGAAATATCTTGAGCAAAGTGATGGCATGATCCGAATTACCAATACCTTACCCCAAATAAGGAAAATCTTACTGATTTCTCGATTTGATAAAAAATTTAGTATCGAATAATGCTTAAG
>NZ_NDIM01000054.1:0-3294 GCF_002241375.1 Vibrio sp. V19_P1S1T109
CTATTTTAGTCATGTGGGGATAGCTCCAACCTCACCCACGCTTTTGATAATGAAGTTGCTCGATAAAAAAAAGCCTCACCAGATGGTGAGGCTTTATCTTTTCCCGATAGAGATTGTTTCGTGCTAGCGAAAATCCCTCAATAACTCAGCTTACTTTTTCTTTGCTGGTTTTTGGTCATCTTTCTTCTTGATAACGGTAGTGCCTTCGAAAGTTTCACCTTCAACAAACGCTGTACCATAGTAAGCCGCAAGAAGTACTTCTTTTAGCTCAGAAATCAGTGGGTAGCGTGGGTTTGCACCAGTACATTGGTCATCAAACGCTTCAACTGATAGCACGTCAACTTTTGCGAGGAAATCCGCTTCATTCACGCCAGCCGCTTGGATAGATAGCGGGATGTCGAGATCTTTCTTCAGCTCTTCCAACCAAGTCAGTAGACGTTCAATCTTCTGAGCAGTACGGTCGCCCGCTTGGCTCAAGCCCAAGTGGTCAGCCACTTCAGCGTAACGACGGCGTGCTTGTGGACGGTCGTATTGAGAGAACGCAGTTTGTTTGGTTGGGTTATCATTCGCGTTATAGCGCACAACGTTAGAGATAAGCAATGCGTTAGCAAGGCCGTGCGGGATGTGGAACTCTGCACCGATCTTGTGCGCCATAGAGTGACATACACCTAAGAACGCGTTAGCAAAAGCAATACCTGCGATAGTCGCTGCATTGTGCACTTTTTCACGAGCAATTGGGTCTGCTGCGCCATTTTTGTAGCTTGATGGTAGGTACTCTTTCAGCATCTTAAGTGCTTGTAGAGCTTGACCATCAGAGTATTCGTTCGCAAGAACAGATACATAGGCTTCAAGAGCGTGAGTCACAGCATCGTAACCACCAAATGCCGTTAGAGACTTAGGCATATTCATCACAAGGTTCGCATCAACGATAGCCATGTTAGGTGTTAGCTCATAATCCGCTAGTGGGTATTTAGCACCTGTTTTGTCGTCTGTTACCACGGCAAATGGTGTGACTTCTGAACCTGTACCTGAAGTAGTCGTGATACAAACCAATTCTGCTTTTTGACCCATTTTAGGGAACTTGTAGATACGTTTACGGATATCCATAAAGCGCATTGCAAGCTCTTCAAAGTGAGTTTCTGGGTGCTCATACATAACCCACATGATCTTCGCCGCATCCATTGGTGAACCACCACCAAGTGCTAGAATCACGTCTGGTTGGAAACTCTTCATTGCTTCAGCGCCTTTCTCTACGACAGATAGAGTTGGATCAGCTTCTACATCAAAGAATGTTTGAACTTCCATACCGTTTGACTTCAGCAGAGTCACTACGTCGTCTGCATAACCGTTGTTGAATAGGAAACGGTCAGTAACTAGGAATGCGCGTTTTTTGCCTTCAAGATCGCTCATAGCGATTGGAAGGCTACCACGACGGAAGTAAATTGACTTAGGTAGTTTATGCCACAACATGTTTTCAGCTCGCTTCGCAACAGTTTTCTTGTTGATTAGGTGCTTAGGACCTACGTTCTCAGAAATTGAGTTACCACCCCAAGAACCACAACCTAGCGTTAGAGATGGTGCAACGTTAAAGTTGTAAAGGTCACCGATACCACCATGAGTGGTTGGGATGTTTACAAGAATACGCGCCGTCTTCATTTTGTCACCAAAGTAACGGATACGGTCTGCATTAACGTCTTGGTTAGTGTATAGACCAGAAGTGTGGCCGATACCGCCGATTTCTACCATTCTTACTGCTTGTTCTACCGCGTTCTCAAAAGAAGTCGCGCGGAACATGCCAAGTGTTGGAGAAAGTTTTTCATGTGCGAATTCATCGTCATAAGAAACTTCGCCAATACCTTCACCGACAAGAATTTTAGTATCTGCTGGAACTTTAACGCCCGCCATTTCAGCGATGGCTGTTGCTGGTTGGCCTACGATTTTCGCGTTTAGTGCGCCATCGATAAGCAGTACCTTACGTACTTTGTCTGCGTCTGCTTTACTTAAAACATGCGCTTTATGGCTCGCGAAACGTTCTTTTACTTCGTCATACACTTCGTCCATAACGATAACCGCTTGCTCAGAAGCACATACCACACCGTTATCGAATGTTTTAGACATAAGAACAGAAGCAACTGCACGTTTGATGTCTGCCGTTTCGTCGATTACAACTGGAACGTTACCTGCACCTACACCGATTGCTGGTTTACCTGACGAGTAAGCTGCTTTCACCATGCCAGGACCACCTGTTGCAAGGATAAGTGCAATACCTTCGTGCTTCATTAGCGCGTTAGATAGCTCAACTGAAGGTTGATCAATCCAGCCGATGATATCTTTTGGCGCGCCAGCTGCAACTGCTGCATCTAACACGAGTTTAGCTGCATCGTTAGTTGAATTTTTCGCACGTGGGTGTGGCGAGAAGATGATACCGTTACGAGTCTTCAAAGAGATGAGAGATTTGAAGATTGCAGTAGAAGTAGGGTTAGTGGTTGGAACGATACCGCAGATGATGCCTACAGGCTCAGCGATAGTCATCGTGCCTAGGTTTTTATCTTCTTCAAGAATGCCACACGTTTTTTCGTCTTTGTATTTGTTGTAGATGAACTCAGACGCAAAGTGGTTCTTGATTACTTTATCCTCAACAATACCCATGCCTGATTCCGCTACCGCTTGTTGCGCTAGAGGGATACGAGCTTGGTTAGCTGCTAATGATGCTGCGCGGAAAATTTTATCTACTTGCTCTTGAGAGTAAGTAGAGAATTCTGCTTGAGCCGCTTTAACACGCGCTACTAGAGCATCAAGTTCAGCTAAATTAGTTACAGGCATAATGGATCTCCTAAAAATAGAAAAATGTTAAAAACTCTTTATTAAGTTTGCAGCTTTGTGTTTTTGTTTTTTCTCAACAGCTTAAACAATGACAGACTTAGTAAATTGCTTTCAGGACTGAGTATAATATTTCAGAGTGTGAAAAAAATTGACTCAGATCAGTTCTCAAAAACTAATTACCCAATTAGGGGTAACCACCCTACAAAATCGCCTACAAGACACTGAAAACAAACAAAAAACATATAGATAATTAAATGAATAAAAAACATTTACTTAAACAACGAAAACTATAAAAACTACAACAATCTGTAAAAAAGTTTCATTTTTGAGCGATAGATGAATGAACACACCTCATTTTACGTGCTACTGAGAGTATATCGACTCTCACTTTTACCACCAGCTAGGAGCACTAATTTTATTAAAAATGTGCAGATGTTAACAGTTGAGCAAAAAACAACACCACTCACATAC
>NZ_NDIM01000082.1:0-3273 GCF_002241375.1 Vibrio sp. V19_P1S1T109
CACTTGACACATCACCAACAATAATAAATCCATTAAATGCTAATGTTATTATGAATATTAGCTTAGAGGTGTGTTTTCATCATGTTATTAAAAAAGAGTGGCCTATTTCTGGGATTAGCTATTGCATTGTGGTTGCCTGCCTCTGGCTATGCAGAGCCGGCGCCAACAACGAATAACACTTTTTCTGAATCTGCGGAGCTTATTCGTCAAACCTATGAAGAGCAACTTTTCACATTGCCGGCATTCAAAGAGGGGCACTATGGGTTACGGATGTATCGCCAAACTCTAGACCCTAAATATTCAGCAGCGGTGTGGAGTGATCTTGCTCGCGTAGCAAGCCGACTTAATCAATTTTCCGCAGAAGTTTCAACTGCTGAACAGGTTTTTCTCTACTCTGAGCAACGTTTGGCTGGATACCTCGATGACGAAGATGAACGCAGCCAATTACGCTATATCGCCACTAAACATATGCCAGAATACCTCTACTTAGGCGTCGACCTATTAGGCTCTATGGCCCGTGCCAACGAATATGGTTTGAAACATAAAGAAGATCAGCTTTTGCGCCAAGTGATCCGCCGTTATGATTTTACTAAGTACGCCACTGATGAAGAAATGATTAAAGCGTGGGCCGCACAACTTGCTAACCAAGTCTATTGGTTACGCCAGTTAGGTGAACAAGATGTCGTACAACCATTCATTGATAGCTTTAGGAAAACATACCCAGATTCTGCTGATAAAGCACTCTCCACGCAACAATATGGCAATAAGCTGTATGGCATGACACACATTATTTTTGCCGATTCGGAATACTATCAAAATCCCATTAAAGAGCAGCAGCATCAATGGATCTTCGACTACTTTCGCAATAATATCGATACCATTTTGCTAAGAGCGAAGGAAGATGTGGTTGCTGAAGTTGGGATCACTTTTCTACTCGCAGGTTTAGAAAAGGATCCTGTTGTAGAAAAAACTCGTCTCGCAATTCAACAAGCGATTGATAAAAAGAAAGGGATGATCCCCTCTACCTCAGGTGTGTTTGACCTTGCCGACGGAGAGCACCGCAATGTACTTGCCATTATGTTACTTGATTGGCAGAAAACCAACCAAGCGCCCACAGTGAAAAATAATCCTAAGGTATTTTCTAGCCTGCCTTATGGGCTCATCAGACAGTAGCAATAAGCGGGTTAAGCTGATTTAAGCTGGTTTGACGATACTGAGGATTTAAATAGCTTCGGGATAAGAATTCCGGTAAAAGTTGCCATCACAATCAAGCCCAATCCTACCATTTGTGTTGGCAAGTACTGCACATTAAAAAACAACTGTTGCCATAAAGCGGTAAAAAGCAAATTGGTAAAAATTAACGGAGCGAGCTGCGAGCCAGAGTGTGCCAGACGGTAGGCTTTGGCTCGAAAAATTTGAGTGTTGATGACTAATATAGAGACTCCGCTCAAGGCAATAACCACAGCTAACTGCTGCAAGCTGCCCCAGGTTTGTTGAAGTACATTCGCGTCCGAGGTAGGAAGAAATAACAAAGGTAGTAATAAGATTGATGCACACACAAACGTCCAAGCATTGATATCAATAGATCGCATATCACTTTTCGTCGCTCGATATAAGCTTAACTGCGATCCCGCATTCAGCGCTCCCGCAAGTAAACCGACCAATAACTCCATCCGTAAATGGATGCCCGAAACATCGCCAGCCAGCAGTAACACCCCGATAAATGTAATGGCCAAGCTCACAACCGTGCCTGCTTTCATCACCACACCAAATATTAATTTTTCTAACAAAGGAATAAACAGTGGACCAGTGCTAAACAATACAACACTTTCCACCAAAGAAAGATGCTGAAGTGAGTAAATAAAACAGAGCTGACAGCCTGCAATGCATACTGAGCGAACCCACAGAGCCCGTTTCATACCTTTGGGAGGAAAACGGAAATGAGTTAAGCTCATTACTCCCAACAATATGAGCGCGGGGAGTAAAAATCGGAGAAAACTGAGACTTTGTAACGGTATCTCATGTGCAAGAAACTTAGACAGTAGCCCTGTCAATGACAAGCTAAATGTGGAGGACAACATAAATAATGGAGCCAAAATTCGTGGGTTCATACAACTCTCCTCTAGTACAGCCATCATAGAACAATGACGAAAGGAAAAATAACGAGTAATATTAACCAAACCTGTAAGAGAAACTTACCAATGCGAAAACTACCTCCGCTCAAGTCACTCTACTCATTTATTGCCGTAGCAGAAACAGGCAGCATGACGGATGCAGCAAAGCACCTTAATGTTAGTCATTCAGCCGTCAGTCAATCAATAAAAGCATTAGAGAACCAGCTAAACCAGCCGCTATTCAATCGCGTTGGACGTCACGTCGTACTCAATAATGCTGGTCAAAAATACTATCGGAGAATTGCGCCTGCTTTGGAGCAAATCGTTGAAGCAACTGAAGTGCTTATGAGAGATGAGCGCCATAACCGACTGACACTCAACATGGTCAACTCATTAGCGCTGCACTGGTGGATACCACGAGTTAACCGCTTTCAAGAGCATGCGCCACATATAGACGTGAGAATATCGAGTTTAACAAGCACTTTTTCTCTAACATCAGAGAACGTTGATATCGCGATTGTTCATGGTAAACAAGATGAGTGGCAAGACTACTATTGTGAGAAACTTGCCGAAGATGAATTGGTGCTGGTATGCAGCCCTGAACTCATAAAACCTGACCTCATAAAGCAAGGTGATAAGCAGACGCTTTCATCCATACTTAAATGCCACCCAGCGATTATCGCTGTGAACGAGCGCCGCAAAAAAGACTGGCAAATTTGGTGCGATGCTTATCAACTTAGCATGCCAGAAAGTCGCAAAAACCTATCATTTGTCTCTTCAGCACAAGCCGTACAAGCAACTATCCGCCAATTAGGTATTTTCGTTACCCATCGCCTCTTTGTAAAAGATGACATCAAGTTAGGCCTACTACAAGAACTCGGTTCCGCAGTGACTAATCCCTATCAAGACTACTACTTCGTTTGTGCCAAAGAGCAACTGAAACAAGAGAGTATCTTAGTGTTAAGAAGTTGGATCAAAAAAGAATTTGCGATGTAACTAAATTTGTAATGTAACTACAGGACGGCTTAGATTTTTTTGCTATATCCACATTTGCTTATATTCATTTTTTTATAAAAAAATAATGGCTTAAATAATGGCTTATTTGAACAACGTTAAAATAATCGACAAAACATGCTGATAATACAATAAGTTATAAGAG
>NZ_NDIM01000087.1:0-3269 GCF_002241375.1 Vibrio sp. V19_P1S1T109
CCACTATACGGCTCGCAACATTCTAATACAATTGATGTAACAATTTTTGCTACACAGAACAGATTTTTAACTTTATATGTATAAAAAATCAAAACAAGTGCACACATCAGACGAGAAAAATTGACTTTAATTAAGAACACACGTAAAAAAATGTCACACAAACATCCTGGACGGATTAAATAATAAACAAAGGAGATTGTTATGGCAGATAAGAAAGCGACCCTTCATATTGAAGGTAAAGCGCCAATCGAGCTGCCGATTATGGATGGGACTGTAGGCCCACAAGTAATCGACGTTCGTAAACTAGGAGCCAACGGATACTTCACTTTTGACCCTGGTTTTCTTGCCACTGCATCTTGTGAATCTCAAATCACTTATATCGATGGCGAAAAAGGGGTGTTACTGCACCGCGGCTTCCCTATTGATCAATTAGCCAATAACGCTGATTACTTGGAAGTTTGTTATATTCTTCTTTACGGTGAAGCCCCTAATCGTAAGCAATATGAAGAGTTTAAACATACGGTGACGCGTCACACTATGGTTCATGAGCAAATCGCAAGTTTCTTCCACGGTTTCCGCCGTGACGCTCATCCAATGGCTGTAATGTGTGGTGTGGTTGGAGCGCTTGCCGCGTTCTACCATGATTCACTTGATATTAATAATGATATACACCGAGAAATAGCGGCTTACCGCCTACTCTCAAAAATGCCAACATTGGCGGCGATGTGCTACAAGTATTCTGTCGGCCAACCATTTATCTACCCGCGTAATGACTTAAGCTATGCCGAGAACTTCCTACACATGATGTTTGCAACGCCGTGTGAAGAGTATGAAGTGAATCCTGTGGTTGCACGCGCGATGGATAAAATTTTCACACTGCATGCCGATCATGAACAAAACGCGTCAACCTCAACGGTTCGCCTTGCTGGTTCTTCTGGTGCTAACCCGTTTGCCTGTATTGCGGCTGGTATTGCCTCTTTGTGGGGGCCTGCTCATGGGGGAGCTAACGAAGCCTGTCTGCGTATGTTAGAGGAGATAGGCAACGTTGATAACATTCCTGAGTATGTCGTCAGAGCAAAAGATAAGGATGATCCATTCCGCTTGATGGGTTTTGGTCACCGAGTTTATAAAAACTACGACCCAAGAGCGACGGTAATGCGTGAGGCTTGTCATGAAGTGCTCAAAGAACTGAATATTCAAGACCCACTGTTAGATGTAGCGATGGAACTTGAGCGCATCGCGCTTTCTGACGCATACTTTGTTGAGAAAAAACTCTACCCTAACGTGGATTTCTACTCAGGCATTATTCTGAAGGCTATCGGTATTCCAATCTCTATGTTTACCGTTATCTTCGCAATGTCTCGCACTATCGGTTGGATTGCCCACTGGAATGAAATGCACAGTGACCCAGACAATAAAATTGGTCGACCTCGTCAACTTTATACTGGCCAAAAAATGCGTGATTTCAAGCCATTACACGAACGTGCATAGTAATCAGTTATAACACTTCATTGAAAAGAGCGAGTTAACACTCGCTCTTTTTTACTTGATACCTTTACAAAAAGAAACAGCCCATTAGACAGGATTATCGATATCGATAAACTCAACTTCAAAGCCATATTCGCTCGCTAACCATTCTCCCAGAGCCTTAACGCCATAACGTTCTGTGGCATGGTGCCCTGCAGAAAAATAATGAATATTTTGCTCTCTTGCTGAATAGGTAGTCCGCTCTGATATTTCACCAGAGATGAACGCATCTAATCCGTGCTGCGCCGCTAGATCGACGTAATCTTGCCCACCACCAGTACACCAACCCACCGTTTTGATGATTCTGTTTGAGCTCGGAGCTACGTGCAGTGGCCGTCGTTGCAAAGCTTGATCGATTCGTTGACTGAGCTCATCGGCTGTCAACGCTTGTTCAAAATGGCCGAACATGGCGACCGACTGAGGATGCCCTTCTAATCCGCCATCAACATGAATCCCCAACAAATCAGCTAGCAATTTGTTATTGCCTAATTCTGGATGGATGTCTAACGGCAAGTGATATGCGTATAAATTCATATCACTTCGTATCAAAGCTCGGATCCGGTGTCCTTTCATTCCACGGATGGACTCAGGCTCACTTTTCCAAAAATAACCATGATGCACTAATAAAGCGTCAGCATTTCGTTCAATTGCTTGTTCAATCAGCGCTTGCGAGGCCGTCACACCCGTCACAATCTTTTTGATTTCAGTGCGACCTTCAACTTGCAATCCATTAGGGCAATAGTCTTTAATCAATTGAGGATTAAGCTTTTGATTGAGCAGAGCTTCAAGTTTTAAATTATCCATCTTTCATTCCAAAATTGAGTTTTATCATTAGCGTGGTTATAACAATTTCAAGCTAGAATGTCGAAAAATAAGGACGAGAACAATTAATGACAATGGACCTCAACACACTGGCACACTGGGTGTCGACAACCCCTACTCTTTTCCAAGGAGAGGGTGTAGTCGCGGCGCGTACTCCTTTTTTACCCAATGTTCCGATATTGAAAGAAGAATATAGAGGGAACCCTAGGTTAGGCTTTCTCTACCAGCATTTATGTTCTTTATTGTTTACGCTAAACCCCACTTATTCCGCCGTTTCTGAAGAAATTCAACTGAACGAGGCAGGAAGTACACTAGGTTCGCTAGATTTTATCATCAAAAATAAACGCAGTCAGCGTTATGAGCATTGGGAAGTCGCGGTGAAGTTTTACCTGCTGCATCAAGGGCTGTGGTATGGTCCCAATGCTCAAGATCGATTAGATCTCAAACTTGAACATATGCTGAACCACCAATTGACCCTTTCCCAATCAGCCCAATTTAGTGCGGCTTACCCACTTTGGCGTGACGTTAGCCGTCATTTACTGATGCAAGGGCGCTTATATGTAAACCCTTTTCACGATGAGCCTGTTCCTAGTGAATGCCTAGGTTATAAACTCAACCCGTCACAAATTGCTGGTTTTTGGTGTTATCAAAGCCAGTCACATCAAATAGATGAAGCGTTATTCTTACTGGAAAAGCCTCAATGGATTAGCGGAAAAGGTAAAAACTGCGCGCGTTACACAGCAAATGAAGAGCATGGTTTTGTGCATTGCCAAAGTGACAGCGGAAAGTTCTGGTTCATCGTTCCAGACAGTTGGCCTCAGCTTTAACCAAGATAGTAGACGACTAAATATAAAACAGGCGGCTTCTGGCCGCCTATTCTAATTGATAAGTTTGCTTACAAACCAGCGTCGGCAAAGACT
>NZ_NDIM01000168.1:0-3267 GCF_002241375.1 Vibrio sp. V19_P1S1T109
TTGCTCTTGGAATGCGACTATTCATCAACTTAATAGTGACATATTGACACGTCATATATTAAGTCAGATAAATTGCAATTTAGACACTCTTCATCTCAATTTTATTTATGATGAAGAATCTTCTCAAGGACAAATATTGAATGCTGATGACAAGCTTATTGGCCATTTTAATATCATCGATTAATACCCAAACACTTTAATAGCCGCCGTTAAAGTTATTTGGGCATTATTCACTTATCTCAGTTTTGCTAGCACTATTTTCTGATCTAATTCGTTGTGATAGTCTTTATAATCTAAACCTACTTCAAAAATGAATTCTGTCACTAAAGTGCGAACACAATCTACCAGCTCTTTCGCATTCCATGGTTTCTCAAAATACCTATTTACACCTGCAGTGTTAATCGCATTGATCGTATCTGTGTGTGTTGCTTGCCCTGTTAACAGAATTTTCTTTGTTTTCTTAAATCTGGAATCTGCTGCGACCTCGGTTAATAATTCTACTCCTGTCTTTCCTGGCATCACATGATCTGACATCAGCAGCGCAATATGCTCACCTTGTTCGTCAAACTCATCCATTAGATCCAATACTTCATAAGCCGATTCACAATCTTCAATATTCAACCAAGAAGTGAGTGGTTGAAGATCTTGCAGTATCGCACTTAATACTTCCCTTTGATCATCGACACAAATGATATTAAGCTTCTCCATAATCGCTCTCCGTGGGTAATTTAATTCTAAATATTGTTCTTTCATTGTCACTTTTGAGTACGACATTTCCACCATACCCAGAAACAATGCGTTTCACTATTGATAACCCTAGTCCCAAACCAAACGACAACCCTCCTTTTTTGGTGGTGAAGCTTGGTTGGAATATTTTCCGTCTAGTGGCTTCGTTAATTTCAGGACCATTATTAGCAATGGTTACCAATATACGTTGTTTACTTAATTTGGTTTGTATCTCTATCATTGGCTCTGCTATGTTAGCCATCGCATCACAGGCATTTTTGATGATGTTTACCCAAATTTGTACCAGCTCTGTCTGAGATCCTTTAAATAAGGGTAATGCAGCTGGCCTAATACGGACACTGACACGTCGTAAATCACTCTGTAATAGTGCCAATGCTCGATTGATCGTATCGTTAATATCGAACTCTTCATCTTGAGTAATTTCAGTTCGGCCCAGTTGTTTTACTGATTTAACAATGCCAACAGTATGTTTAGAGGCCAAACGTAAATCATGCAAGTCACGGCCCATTTGCCAATAACGGATAGCTAAATGTGGATTTTTCAGCCAGTGCGAAGATAAGTAGTCTTCTGGAACCGCTTTTGCTAAATCTCTTGCCACATTTTTAGGCAGGGCGTATTGCTTTTCGAAAAGAGCACCTCGCCTTCTAGCTTCGTTTGACGATACTTTCTGACCATACATCAAGCCAAAATCGAAAAATAGGCTCGCTTCAGGATGAACCTCTTCGAGCAGCTCCATAAACAGTACTTCTAATCGCTCAGATTTGCTACTCACTACCCCGATGGCATTGTTCAATTCATGGGCAATGCCCGCCGCTAACTGGCCTAAGGTCGTCATTTGCTCAGCCGAATATAACCTTTCTAATGCTTTTTCTTTTGCCACTGATTCTTGAGTTGCACGTCGTTGACGGCGGGATAATTCATTCACAATAACGGGGGTAAACTGGGCGGTTAAAGGTCCATATTGATCTTCTTCTAAGACGGCCGTAGTTCGGTCGATCCAGGCAAGCTCTACCGTAGATTCAGCCACCACTGTTGAAGAAGCTATCCATTCACCAGAAAAAAAACTGTGCACGCCAATAAAAGCACCCGCACCGGCTGAAAAAACTTTTATCGGTTTATCGCCTTTTTCATTGTAATAGCCACTCAATTCTCCCGACCATACGAAATAGAGTCGATCATTATAACCTTCTTGCTCAATGACAATACTTCCCGAAGGCAGTTTCACCATCCGTTCAGGATGGCGAAAATAACGATCAATGAGTGCAACAAGTCTTTTATCCGACATAATGCTACCTAACCGATATGACCAACCGCATGAAGTAACCAAACCATAACAAAACTGAGCAGCACCCCAATCACACCGAGGACAACCCCTACTTTAGCCATTTGGTTACTTTGAACGTGCCCGGTAGCATGCGCCAACGCATTAGGTGGTGTACTGATAGGTAATGACATACCAAGTGATGCAGCAAAGGTAACCACGAGAATCAACGTAATTTCTCCACCTAATGGAGTAAGCGAAGTCATTGAAGCGCCAAGCGCGGCCATAATCGGCATTAATAAGTTCGCGGTGGCGGTATGTGACATAAAATTGGCCATAATGAGGCACAAAAATGCCGCACCAAATAAAACAACGTAAGGTGAATACTGTGCAAAAGGAATGCTGTTCACCACTAGTTGCGCTAACCCCGTTTTGTCTAATGCAAGTCCTAGCGCAATACCACCAGACACTAACCACAGCACATCCCAAGAAATTTTCTTTAGATCTTCTTTGTTGATGATGC
Source organism: Vibrio sp. V19_P1S1T109 (assembly GCF_002241375.1). Classification (NCBI taxonomy): domain Bacteria; kingdom Pseudomonadati; phylum Pseudomonadota; class Gammaproteobacteria; order Vibrionales; family Vibrionaceae; genus Vibrio; species Vibrio sp. V19_P1S1T109. Next base: position 2,532 of record NZ_NDIM01000168.1, read on the forward strand.
CAGTAAGAGAAAAGACAGCCACGGGTATCAGTGCAACAGTATAAGAGTTCATACCATGGGTTGAGCCCATCAACCAAAGAAGAATGGTCAGAGCAAAGGTGACATACACAATAATGGCTTTTGGTGTTTTTAAAAATTTACCTTTAATGGTCAATTCAATTTTTTGTTGCTCTGCTTTAAACATGGCGCTAATCAATACCCATGCGAGTGCCATCATTATGATCACAAACGGCACCCCAAAGGCCATCCATTCACCAAAGGTAATTAAATTTTCACCGACCAGATATTTCAATGCGATCGCATTGGGAGGAGTACCTATTGGTGTACCTATACCGCCAATATTAGCGGCGACCGGAATACACAAAGCAAAAGCAATTCGCCCTGGATCTTTTGGGCCAAACACTGCGATGACTGGCGTTAAGATGGAAAGCATCATCGCTGTTGTTGCGGTATTGGACATAAACATCGAGAAGATGCCAGTAATTAACATCAAGCCTAACATGACATACTTGGGGTTCTGGCCAAATGGTTTGAGCAGCACTCGTGCAAGGTTGACATCCAAGCGATACTTAGTGGCGGCCATGGCTAAGAAAAAGCCACCCAAAAACAACATAATAATTGGGCTGGCAAACGTCGCCATGATATCAGTATGTTTTAGCAAGCCACCAAAATGAGCTTCTCCCTCAGCAAGCCTCATAAACCAGATACCTTTATCCGATACCATTAGGAGCTCTAG
>NZ_NDIM01000221.1:0-3254 GCF_002241375.1 Vibrio sp. V19_P1S1T109
ATCACACCATAACCAACTTTATTATGGCGTGATCTTACCTAGTCTCCATTCTACTTAGGAGAAAATCAGTGCTTTCAGGCTGGCTTGCGGATCAATATCTTCAAACTCTGGTGGGTTTTCTAGGCGAGCTTGAAAAGTAAGTGATGGCGCTTCCACCTTCATCCCTTCGATTAAAAAATCGCAGGTTACGGCTGGTGAATTAACGCATGCAAGCACTTCGCCGCCTTGTTCTAACAGCTCAGGTAAACGGCGTAAGATACGTTGATAATCTTTAGTCAGCGCAAAGCTACCTTTTTGAAACGAAGGAGGATCAATAATAATCAGATCATATGGTCCTGATTTTTTGATTTTTCCCCAAGACTTGAAAATATCATGTCCAAGAAACTTCACTGAATTGAGATTGTGGCCATTCAATTGATGATTTTCACGGCCTTTAGCCAGTGACGCTTTGGCCATATCGACATTCACAACTTGGTCAGCACCACCAGCAATAGCTGCTACTGAAAAACCGCAAGTATAGGCAAATAGATTCAGTACATTTTTATGTTTAGCGTGAGATGAAACCCACTCACGGCCGTAGCGCATATCCAAAAACAGCCCGAAATTCTGGTTACGCCCAATGCTCAATTGGTACTTTAAGCCATTTTCGACCACCACGGGGAAAGGCTCTAATTCTCCCCATACTGTTTCTGAAGGCGCGCCATCGGCATATCGATGCTGAAGTAAAACACAACGACCTTGCTTTTCTAGCCATAACGGACGGGTTGTTAGGTGCGACAAACCCGCTTTTAACTCCGCGAGAAAATCTTCTTCGACATTTTTAAATAAGTTGACGACTAACTGCCCTTGCAACCAGTCACAGGTGAGCTGTTCTAGACCTGGCCACTGACGACCTCGGCCATGAAATAAGCGGCGAATTTCACCGGTATTGCAGGAGAGCTGCTGCTCAATATGGGTAAAAAAGTGAGAAAGCGCTGAGCGTTGCATTGTTTGTTCTGTCATTTGTTTACTTTCGGCCAAACTAGATTCCAAGGTGTTAACCAAGATTCAATCCCTTGGCTAACAATGTCTGAGTTCCATTTCTGCCCCATCGCTACTTGATTGCGTGGGTCGCAGATAAATTGATACCACTGATCCTGATAGCAAAAACGTAACGCAAAAGCGTGTAGATAGCCTCTATCTGAATCATCATGAGAATGATAAATCGGGTCACCGACAATCGCAGAGCCGAGTGATTTCAAAGCAACCCTAATTTGGTGGGTTTTTCCGGTAAAAGGTTTACATAAAAAGAGACGTTCACCCGGCTCAGCAGAACAGGAAAAAAACTGCGTTACTGCAGGGTTATTTTGTGTCGCTACTAACTTCCACGACGAACGTCGAGAGCGTTCCATATCACCGCTTATCAAACCCTGTTTCTTTTTAGGCTTTTTACTGCCAATGGCAAGATAGAATTTCTCGACTTCCCTTGCTGCAAAGTTTTTAGACAACTCACTGGCCGCAGCTTGGTGGCGGGCAAGTAATAAAATGCCGGACGTCATTTTATCCAACCGATGAACTAAGTAGAGCTGGCCATCACCTGAAACCTTACCCACTTCTTGCAGCAGCATCGTATCCCCGTCATCTTTGTGTACAGAAACATTGGGATGCTTGTTGATGATGAGAAAATCATTGTGAGTATAAAGAATATCAAACATGTGAATCACTAACTGCAGAATAGGCGGCTGAGTATAGCGTTAAACAACACAGATACCAATAAATGCAAGGTTCAAGGCTGTAGGATGATAAAAAGGCTCTCGGATGAGAGCCTTAGGAATGCGCTAAATTAATGAATATGCAAAGACCATTAAAATCGCCACGGGGCAAACAAAACGCACGTACCATGGCCAAATTTTCCAGAATAGGCTTTGTGCAATGTCTGGGTTACCTTGTTTGATCTCATCAAGCAATTTATTACGATGCCAAACCCAACCCACCACAATAGCCCAAACCACACCTAATAAAGGTTGCATATAGACGGTCGAGACGTTAGCCACTAGGTTAAATAACGCCCCAAAGTTAAGGGAAATGATGATGCTCAGCAGCGCAATGGCTCCACCGATCATCCATGTTGCTTGGCTACGAGTCATTTTTAGTTCATCTTGCGCGCAAGATACTGGTACTTCTAGCATAGAAATTGAAGAAGTTAGCGCTGCGATAACCATCAAAATAAAGAAACCAAAACCGAGCAACACCCCTGCACTGCCCATATTATCAAACATCGCAGGCAGCACGGTGAAGACTAAATCGCCCGAACTCATCAAGTTGCCTGCATCATCAAAAATTTCGACACCATGATTTTTAGCCACAAACATTGCTGGGAGAATCAAAAGGCCAGCGGCAAACGCCACTCCTGTATCAATCGCCGCGACTTGCGCCGCTGTTTTTGGCAAATTAACATCTTTCTTAAGATATGAGCCATAAACGATCATCGCTCCAACGCCTAAAGAGAGGGAGAAGAAAGCTTGCCCCATTGCGTCTACTAATAAACTGGGAGTGATGTGCGCAATATCAGGGATCAAATACATCTTCAATCCTTCCATTGCCCCATCTTGGGTAAAGATATAAGCAATCATGGCGCCGAATAGAATAAAAAGCACTGGCATCAAACGGGTAGACCATTTTTCAATGCCGTCCGCGACACCTTTTCGCACAACATAAATAGTGAGCAAAGAAAATGCGAGAGCCAGTAAAACATTGCGTAAGCCGCTAAAACTCACTAACCAATCGGCCGCCGTCTGTAAACCCAACAGGCCTAATATAGGGGATGCCGCAAAACCCATAAGCCATCCGGCAAGAATGGAGTAAAAACTGAGGATCATCGATGAGGCAATCATCGCGATAATGCCAAACAGTGCCGCCGCCGCACGATTTTTGGTCCAGATACTTCTTAAAGAAGCGATGGGGTTAGATTGTCCATGTCGCCCGATCGTCAATTCCGCAACCAGCATTGGAAACGCCAGCAAGAATACCATTGCCAAATAAATCACTAAAAATGCCGCGCCACCATTACTTGCCGCTTTGGTCGGAAAACCCCACACATTCCCTAGGCCAACCGCAGAACCTGCAGCCGCCATAATAAAACCAAGTCTCGATGAGAAATGACCTCTTGAACTACTTGCCATAAACTATTTACCAATGTTGTGTTTGTTAGGCAGTGCTAAAAGTGAGTGTAAACTTTTAATTACACAAGTTATAATTTTTAGTCGCACTGAGAT